>JAUPVJ010000042.1 GCA_030917145.1 Patescibacteria group bacterium | reverse complement strand
TTATATAGTTAATTTATGAAAAAAACATTTTTATATGGATGTGGGGTGGGTCTACTTTTTGTATTTAGTTTTCCTGTTTTTTTTACTGTAATGTTTCTGTGTGGTTCTAATTCTTGGGTAGCTTCTACAAAAAGATTATATGAGATTTGGCACCCTGACTATTTGTTTGGAAAAGTTTTAGCATTGATGTTTGTGGTTTTAATAGGACTAATTTTTATTTTAATACGATATATAAAATTAAAAATCACAAAAAAAGATTCATTTAGCGATTATAAAAAGCTGGGAATTTCTAAAATAGAAAAAATATTTAGAATAATATTAATAAGTTCTTTAGGAATATTTATTGTAATTATTGTTTATACTTTATTTGGTACTTCAAAAAATGCGTGCGCAGAAAAGATTCCCGCCCCTCCTAGACCGAGTAGTTTGAATTTTTAAATCTAATAACTAAAAACTTAAATAACAAATAATGTCCGAAGAAAAACCTAAAACTAAAACAATCGCCTTTGATTTTGATGGAGTAATTGCAAAGTACAGTGGCTTCATAAGTAAAGATCACAAAGAAGAGCCGATTGAAGAAACTGTAAAAGCTATAAAACTTTTAAAAGAAAAGGGATTTAATATTTTGATCCACTCATCGCGCGGAGATGAATTTTTACGAAGTTACTTGGAAGAGAGAAATATTCCATATGACTATATAAACCACAACCCAAACAAGCAGGGCGACAATCCAGGAAAACCTCTAGCTTTTGTGTACGTAGACGACCGAGCAATTTGTTTTAAGGGGCAAAGCGCAGAAAATCTGGTAGAAGAAATTGTAAACTTTAAAGCGCATTGGGAGTAAAATGATAAAAAAATGCCACCAAGTTTTGGTGGGTTTATAGTTGAGCAAAATTAGGGTGTCCTGAACAGTTGTCGCCCACTGCACGTCTGTCATTGTTTTCGACTAATGAATCTATCTCACTGTGTCTCTCAGATCCCTTTAGGCAGGTGTATTCTCGGCCTATGCCGAGATAGCGACATGTTTTTTCTCCTTGGCCCATTTTACAACGTCCATGAGCATTATCGTAATTAAGCAGAATTCCGTCCATAAGAATGTGTGGTTTTAACTTTCTTTACCTTAATTTTTTTTCACCATAAAGTCAATTTTTGTGTTTTTTAAATTACTAAGTAAATTTTAAGAAACGCTCAGAATAAAATTAAAATGATATAATAAACTCATCAACATGATCAGTTTAGATGTAATCGGTCTATTTATTTTACTTGCTGGGTTTGTGATCGGTCTTGGGGCTGTGGTTGTTATCGATATTCACGGATTTTTAGGAAGAAAATCAAACTACTGGACTGAAGCGACCGTGCGTACACATAAAGTGACCAAGCCACTTATTTGGCTAGGAACTTTTCTTGCGATTGTAGGAGGGCTGATTTTTTATCGAAACGCTCCGTTTTCAGGAATTCCTCTTTACCACGCCGTGATTGCTTGTGTACTTGTACTAAACGGTCTATTTCTTTCTTTTTATGTAAGTCCGTTTTTGCTTGCGCGAGAGCGTGAAGGTAGGCAAGCCGAGCTTTTACCAGCGTCACTCCAAAGAAAGATTGCCCTAAGTCTCATCTTTTCTGATCTTCTCTGGTGGGGAGGACTCTTTTTGTTGGTTTGGTATATTGTGCTATAGCGATAGTAAACTTCAAATCACCCTGGAATAATTTTTTAAATAAACCTATGACACCTAAACCAAAAAAATCTGAAGTGGTCCGTGGGTACACTATTAAATATCACGCTAGTGGAAAAACTGTCTGGTCTAAGGGTAAAATTAAGAATGGAAATCCAGAAGGGTATTGGGAGTGGTACCGGCCAGACGGATCCTTAAAGAGGTCGGGTACTTTTAAAGACGGAGAGCCTGTTGGTGCTTGGACTACATACGACTCGAAGGGAAAAGTTTATAAGGTAACGAAAAAGATTAAAAATTAATTGATAAAAAAATGAGCAAAACATTTACATGTAGAGAGTTGGGAGGAATATGCGACGAGAAAATTTCAGGCGATACTTTTAATGAAGTGATTCAAAAAGGAATGCAACACATACAAGCAGATAAAGCCCACACCGATCACATGATGACCCTACCAGAAAAAGTGGGAGAAACTAAAGAGCAATGGTTTGAGAGAATGCAAAAAGAGTTTGATGTACGGGCTCAGGATGAAAAATAGTTTTTTCCTATGATATAATTTTCTTAATTTATTAGTATGTAAACTAAATTTATGATCACTGTAATTTTACTTTCTTTAGCTGGTGCGGTAGTTGCCGCTGTTGTAGGGACTTTTTGGTACTCAAATTCGACTCCAATGGGAAAAATTCACATGAAGTCTCTCGGGTTTGATACTCTTTCACCCTCAGAGCAAAAACAAAAGATGGAAGAAGCGAAACCAATGATGCCAAAGATGTACGCAGCGCAGATGGCTCTTTCTTTCCTTACAGCTTTTGCTGTGGTGTTTATCACAACCATGAGTGTCCAAAACGGTCTTCCTTTTAAAATGGTTTTAATTTTTGTGGGATTTAACTGGCTTTGTTTTATAGTCCCAACTGTCGGCGGAGCGATTTTGTGGAGTAACACAGACCGATCAATTGCATGGAAGAAATTTTTCTCAGATATTCTTTCAAGTCTTGTGACTCTTCTTTTGATTGCTTTCTTGGCGAGTTTGTTTGTTTAGGTTTTAATATAAAAAAAATAAACACCCGAGATGACTCTAGGTGTTTGGGGCAGGTGATCGTTACGGCAACTCTACAGGCTTGACTTTCCAGCCCGCAGTGGAAGAACCATCTTTGTGAAGCACGAGGTAGTCGCAACTCTCGAAAGTCTCATTCGGTTTGCCTTGGACGTGAAAAACCTTCCTTTTGGCGTCGTAATCAACCTTGCACGTCACCGTTGCGTCATTTGGCATTAAGACGTGCTCCGTTTGCAGGATCCCTGTGGCGGTAGCCTCCGAGACGCGATCTTTACCACAGAAGACATCCCGCATGATCGGAGCTTTCGGGTCAAAGACCACCTCTCGGAGGATTCCTACACCGAAGAGTGTTCTACTTCCTGTCAGGTCTTCCGTGGGTTCAAACCAATGGTAAAAGCCTTTGATCCGACGGACGGTTGTGTGTTTTGCGGGTTTAGTTTTCGGGTCTTCTGGGACCGTACTTTCGGCTGGGTTGGTATTTTTTCCCATAAAATTTGTTGTGTCTGTAGAAATATTTAACATATAAATTTATATTAGTCAAGTAAATGTAAGATTTTTCTTAAATTTAGAGATGTTATAATTTAAGAAATGTTTAAAAAATACATAACATATATAAAAGACAACCCAGAAAAACTTTGGTTTAAAAGAAAATTATACGGATGGGGTTGGACCCCAGCGACTTGGCAGGGCTGGCTTTGTACATTTTTGTACGTGATTTTTGTTTTAGGATTTGCACTGACGGTAGATGAAAATTCTCCACCAAGTGAAATCGTTTTCACTTTTCTGCTTCCTTTTGTTTTACTCACAGGAGCCTTTATTAGGATTGCTTACAAAAAAGGAGAAAAGCCAAGATGGCAATGGGGAAATGACAGTAAAAAAAGTTAGAGTATAATTTAGATATTAAAAGTTTAATCTAATTAAAATGGATGTAACTACATTTCTCGCGATGGTTTGGGGACCTGTTGTTTTTGCTGTGGGTCTAGGGATTTTTATAAGTCGAGATGTTTATGTGAGGATTTACAAAGATATCCAAAAAGAACCACTCGCAGGTCTTACTTTTGGAATTTTTGCAATGATCGTGGGGATTATTCAGATTTCTGTACACAATTTTTGGGGATCTTTCAGAGAGGCTTTTGTGAGTTTTTTGGGATGGGGAACTTTTCTTAAGGGAGCTGTTTTCATCATCTACCCTCGATTTATCGACAAGGCGGCGGAGTGGGAAGTTTCAAAAAAGATGGTCCCTGTAGCGGGAGGGGTCACACTTCTTGCTGGGATATATCTAATTTGGATCGGATTTTTTTAAAAAAAATACCGCTTTAGCTATAACCTAACACCTAAAACCTCTTTCTCTCCCCAAATTCGTGGTATAATTAATGCATGAAAAACTTCTTATCATTTGTCGCTCTCATCATTATCATAATTGCCGGTGTTTATTTTTTTAATCAAAGTAAGCTTCCAAAACCGGAAGCCGTAAATCCAAACCCAAATACAGAAGAACAGGTGGCTACAACTACAGCAGAAGACGCTACTCCTAAAGAAGAAGGAGCTGAAATCGTGATCGGAAAATCAGTAGAAGGTCGTGAAATCAAAGCTTACAACTTTGGTACAGGAGACACTCGAATTCTTCTTGTTGGAGGAATTCACGGAGGTTACTCTTGGAACACTTCATCTGTGATGTTTGAAGCGATTGATTACTTTAAAGCAAACGAAAAATCGCTCCCAGGTAATATAAAAATTACGATTATTCCAGTTCTAAACCCTGATGGTTTGCACAATGCGACAGGAAAAGAAGGGCGATTTACAAAAGCTGATGTTTCAACTTCTCAAGATGTGCTTGTGGCAAGTCGATTTAACGCAAACAAAGTAGACCTAAGCCGAAACTTTGATTGTGATTGGAAATCTGTCGGTGTGTGGCAAACTCGCCAAGTAAGTGGTGGAAAAACTGTCTTTTCTGAGCCAGAAAGTGTGGCTATAAAGCAATATGTAGAAAGTCACGACATAAAAGCTATTGTCGCTTGGTACAGTGCTGCTGGAGGAGTGTACGCTTCAGAGTGTGGGGAAGGAATCTCTCCTGAGACAAAGAAAATTACAGAAACTTTTGCAAAAGCTTCTGGTTATCCTGCACACGAAACTTTTGACTTTTATGTGACAAACGGCGACATGGTGAATTGGTTTGCTATGAAAAAAATTCCTGCAACAAGTGTGCTTCTTACAAATCACACTGACGTAGAGTGGGACAAAAACAAAAAAGGAATTGAAGCGCTCCTCAAACTTTATACAAAGTAGAAGTATCTAAAAACAAAAAAAATGGAAAACCCCTCTAAAAAAAGAGCTCTTTGGGTAGGTGTAATTGTGCTGGGACTCGTCGCGTTTGCGTATTTCTTTTTTCAAAAAAAAGAAATACCTGAGGCGCCTGTAGAAAAAATTCCGGAAGTAGAAATTGTGCCTAAAGGGGAGGTGAACGGAAAATCTGTCGAAGGACGA
>JAUPVJ010000041.1 GCA_030917145.1 Patescibacteria group bacterium | reverse complement strand
TTCCACTTTCTAGTTTGTCTCCTTTTTCACGAGAGAAAACTTTTACAGAGATGATTCTTCCTCTCTTTCCGTTTTCCATTCTCTTTGATGTGTCTTTTACATCTCGAGATTTTTCTCCGAAGATTGATCGAAGAAGTCGCTCTTCTGGTGTAAGTTGAGTTTCTCCTTTTGGTGTAATTTTTCCAACCAAAATATCTCCTGGTCGAACTTCAGCACCGATTCGTACAATTCCATCTTCGTCTAGATTTTTTAGTTTGTTTTCTCCAACGTTTGGAATGTCATGAGTTGTGATTTCGGGTCCTAGTTTTGTGTCTCGTACATTGATCACAAATTCCTCGATGTGAATTGAAGAGAATTTACTGTTTTTTACAAGGCGTTCTGAAATCACGATCGCATCTTCGTAGTTTTGTCCGTTTAGAGTCATGAAAGCAACCAAACAGTTTTGTCCAAGAGACATTTCTCCATCTACAGTTGTAGAAGAGTCAGCAAGTACATCTCCTTTCTTTACTTCTTGCCCTACAGAGACTTGTGGTCTTTGGTGGTAAGCGGTGAATTGGTTTGTTCGCTGGAATTGTGCAAGAGAATATTCAGCTTCTTTCTTTCCGTTTGAAAGTGCTTCTTTGTATTTTACTTTGATTTTTCGTGCGTCAGCTTCTGCTACAACTCCGTCTGCTTCAGCCAAAATTACACGCTTTGTGTCTTCAGCTGCTTTTCTTTCGATTCCTGTAGCTACAAGAGGAGCTTCTGGGATCACGCAAGGAGTTGCTTGTTTCTGCATGTTTGAAGCCATCAGCGCTCGGTTTGCTTCGTCGTGGTTTACGAAAGGAATCATACTTGTTGCGATTGAAAACGCTTGGTTTGTCGCAACGTCGATTAGCTCTACTTCTTCTTTTGAAACAAGACTTGGTTTTCCTTTTACACGAACTTCAATACTTTCATCTAAAAGATTTCCCGCTTTGTCATAAGAAGTTCCTGCGTGAGCGATTACAAAGCCTTCTTCTTCAAGAGCGTTTAGATAAGAAACTTCTTTTGTAACTTTTCCATTTTTTACTTTTGCATATGGAGTTTCGATCATTCCAAACTCGTTGATTCTTGCATATGAAGAAAGGTGAAGCACAAGACCGATGTTTGGACCTTCAGGTGTGTGGATTGGACAGATTCTTCCATAGTGAGAAGAGTGTACGTCACGAACCTCAAAACCAGCTCGCTCTCGAGTAAGTCCTCCGGGACCAAGAGCAGAAACTGTTCGTAAGTGTTCAAGCTCAGTCAAAACGTTCTCTTGTTGCATGAACTGAGAAAGTTGGTTTGTTGTGAAGAATTCTTTGATTCGAGCTTGTAGAGGTCGAGGAGAAATAAATTGAATTGGCAAAGTAGACTCTGTGTCGATTGTAGACATTCTGTTTTGAATGTTTCTCTTGATTTGAGTCATACCAACTCGAATTTTTTGTTGTAGAAGCTCTCCAACAAATCGCACTCGACGAGATCCTAGGTGATCAATATCGTCAGCATCAGCGTCAGGTGCATTGTTTAGATCAGCTAAGTTTACAATGATAGATTTTAGATCGTCTAGAGAAAGAGTTTTTTGTCCAAGGGATTTTTCATCCATCCCTTTATTAAATCTTTTATTGAATCGATGTCGTCCTACTCGAGAAAGGTCATAACGCTCTTCATCAAAAAGAGAAGTTACATATTCACGAGCGTTGTCAGCTGTAGCCATGTCTCCGTCTCGTAGTTTTTTGTGAATTTCCATCACAGCTTCTTCTGCTGTTTTTGTGTGATCTTTTGCAAGAGTTGCTTCAAGATATTTTTTTACTTGAGGAGTGTTGTTAAACAAAGCAGTGATCTCTTCTGGAGTTTTTGCACCAAAAGCTTTCAAAAGTGCTGTTACAGGAAACTTCCTTTTCCTGTCGATTCGCACGTACATCACTCCTTCTGAGTCAGTTTCGATTTCTACCCAAGCTCCACGAGCAGGGATAATCTTTGCTCCAAAATAGTTTAATCCTTTTGAAGTTTCTGATTGTGTAAAGAAAACTCCGAAACTTCGAGCAAGCTGAGGAACGATTACTCGCTCAATACCGTTTATGATGAAAGTTCCGTTTGAAGTCATGATTGGAAAGTCAGCCATAAAAACCTCCTGCTCTTTTTCAGAGTTTAGGATTTTGTTTTTGAGTTTTACCATCACTTTCAAAGGAGCTTCGTAGTTACCTTTGTTTGCAACAGCAAATTGCTCATCTGACTTTGATTGACCTAGTTCAAATTTTCCAAAAGAAAATTCAAACTTTTTTCCGGTGTAGTCTGAAATTTTTCCAAACTCATCGAACACTTCCTTCAAGCCTTTTTCAATTAACCAATTGAAAGAATCTGTCTGCCCCTCAATGAGGTTTGGGAGCGTAGTCAGTGGCTCTTTAAATCTGCTAAAGTACTTTTTGTTGCGAGTGTTTGCACTCTCACCAAGTCCGCGTCTGCCTTCTTGTAAGTCTTTGGCCATTCTCTTTATTTTGTTACGTCCGGCTTTGCATACTCAAAACAAAAAGAAACTGCCACGGTTAAACAACCCGGTCGTTTTTTTCTCTTTTGAAATATAGAAGTTACAAAGCTTTCCTTTTAAATATAAAAAATTCGATAAACTTCAAAAACTCAATCAGCTCGAATGTGGGCAAAGTATACCCCTCCCCGTACTTTATCACAAGCTTGACAATATGTAAACATTTGTGTTAGAGTACATTTGTTATGAAAACAGAGCTCTTTTCTGGCCGAAGCGCCGCGGAACTATGCCAAAACTATTCCAAATGGCTGGAGGGTAAAAATATCAAAGTCCACGCAACAAGCGTTTGGGTAGACCGCCTAAGCTTCATGATTGTGACGTACTCGACAGACGAGACTGACGAGACCTAGGAGCAAAGGAAAACTTTTGCTCTATTTTTTTGTCTAAAGCTTGAAAGCAAGAAGCTCTAAGCTGAAAACTTCTTCCCTCTCCACTCCTCAATTTTCTTGTGGTTCCCACTAAGCAAAACTTTCGGTACCTTGTATTTCTTCCCCTTATATTCTAAAACTTCTGGTCGAGTGTAAACTTCAGAACTTGCTACCCTTTCTTCTTCTCTTGAATCAAAGTTACCCAAGACCCCTTCGATTTGTCGCGAAATTGAGTCGATCAGAATCATTGCTGGGATTTCCCCTCCTGTAAGTACAAAATCTCCTACAGAAACCTCTTCTGCTTTTAATATCTTTTTTACTCTTGCATCGATCCCCTCATAACGACCGCAAATTAAAATTATATCTGTGAATTTTTTAGAAACGTTTTTGGCATAAGCTGTATCAAATTTTTTGCCTCCTGGAGAAAAAAATATAGTTTTTATTTTTGCTTTCTGGTTTTTAATTTTTGCTTTTGCGCCCTCAACTGCTTTTAGTATAGGAAGTGCTTCAATCACCATTCCTGGACCACCACCATACGGTTTGTCGTCGACACGTAGATATGGCTTTTCTTTCGCCTTTTGTGATTTGTTTACTTTTACAAAATCTCGAGGATTATAAAATTTTACAGACACTTTCTTTTCAGAAATTGCCCGCGCCAAAATAGAGTCCGACAGGTAGCCGGAAAGAAGTTCGGGAAATAATGTGATTATGTGGAAAACCATGAGAAAGTTATGAGTTGAAAGTTGATAAGTGATAAGTCATAAATACCAAGATAGCATAAATATAAAAAGAGAGAAGCCGGTCGATGTTGCCATCGACCGGCTTAGCAATAATCTTGAAAAGACCGCCGTTCGTCTCAGCCGAAGCTTTGATAGCGTGGATACTTTTCATTCCTTGCAGGTGGTATTACATTTGCGACTCAACCCCAGCCGAAACTGGAATATCGTAGTCTCCCAACCTATACTGGGTACAAAGAACTATTTCTCGATCCGGTCTAAGGGAATCGAACCCTAAATGCAGGACCACTTCCAGATATTTCACTTTGGTGGTTTGTCTGCGCCCTAACCGTTTATGCCGAAAAGGATAATACCCTAAAACAAAATTTAGTCAAAGTGAAAGACGCTTCCAGAGGAAACCCTCCGGAAGCGTCTTAGTAAACAAGGTTCTCAGACCTATAGGCAATCGCTAGTTAGCCGCTGTCGACTACCGACAAGTAAAGAACCTCTCACTGGAACAATCCTGGGACGGCCAAAGGGATCGTCTTTCGCCACTGAGTGTCTACCAAGTCGAATATTAACCCTTTTCAAATCCCTGTCAACAAAAAAAACAAACTCCTTTCGGAGTTTGTTTTTTAAGCTTGAAAGCTAGAAGTTGAAAGCTCTAAGCTAGATATTAAGGTCTTCCATCGCTTCATCAATTGTTTTTGTTGTTGAAGTTGCTTCTTTTACAAAACCTTCTGGTTCATTTATTTTTAGATTTACTCGAGCGTTGTTTTTCATTCCAACTACTCGTAGTAGTGTTCGGATAGCTTTAGCAGTGTTTCCTGCTCGTCCGATCACTTTTCCCATATCAGCTGGGTCAACTGAAAGTGAGAGCAAAACTCCCATTTCGTCTACTGTTCTATTAATCTTTACTGCATCCTGGTTGTCAACAAGAGATTTGACAACAAATTCTAGAAACTGTGCGTCTCTTTCCATTGTGTTTGGTCTTTACTTTCTATTAAACAGCGCAGTTGCGACTAGGAAATATTCCTATTACTGCATGCAAATATTGTAGCATAAACAAATACAAAAATTCAAATTGTTTTTGTTTAAAAAACCTAGAGAGGTTTATGCTTTTACTTCTGCTTCTTTCTTTACGATTGGAGTCTTTTGAGGAAGTACATTTCTTTTCTTTCCTTCAACAACTTTTTTCTCTACAAGAAGATTGTGCATAGTATCAGAAACTTGAGCACCCTTTCCGATCCAGTATTTTACTCGATCAGCTTTGATTTGAGGCTCACCAAAGCGAAAATCATGAGACCCTAAAACCTCTAGGAATTTCCCACTTTTAGTTCCGTTCTTTGAGTCAGTAAGCACGATCTTAAATGCCGGTTCGTGCTTTCTTCCTACTCTTTGAAGTCGTATTTTTAACATGGATTAGATAGTAGCAGATATGGGTAAAATGGTCAAACACATAGGGAAGGTCCCAAGGTGAAAGGGGTAAGGTTTAAGGGAAGATGATTTTTGTGGTACAAAAATCACAACTTACTTGGCTACCGCCTCTGCATCTGAAAATGAGATCCCCAAAACCTTAGAAACAGCGTCTTTACCCATAGTTACTCCGTAGAGTACTCCAGCTCGGCTCATAGTCTCTCTGTTGTGAGTTATCACAATAAGCTCTGAATGTTTCGCCAAAGATTCCACCATGTCGCCATATTTTCGACTGTTTGATTCGTCGAGTGCTGCGTCTGTCTCGTCCAAGATCACAAATGGCGGAGGATTTACTTGAGAAATTGCAAAAAGAAGAGCAATTGAAGTCAAAGCTCTTTCTCCTCCTGAAAGCATCATGAGGCCTTTTATTTTCTTGTGTGGCAAAGAAACATCGATGTCGATTCCCTCTTCTGTTTCTACCTCCTCTGCAAGAGCGAGACCCTCTTCATCTTCCGGCAAAGCCTTCTTTCTTTTTTCTTGTTTTACAACACGTAGTCCTGCGTGCCCACCACCAAACATAAGTGTAAAGAATTTTCCAAACTCATCGTTGATTTTTTTCACACCTTCTTTAAATTCTTGATCTAGTTTTTCTGAAAGTTCTTTTATGAGTTTTTCTAAATCTGCTTTAGCACTATCGAGGTCTGTGAGTTCAGAGGCTAGAAAAGCATCTCTTTCCCCTACTTCTTTGTACTCTTTCATAATATCCGCTCCTCCAGAAACCCCTGTTTCTTCGAGTCTGATTTTTAATCGCTCAAGATGACGCTTTCTTTCAAGTTGCTCACTCCTTTGCTCCTCGCGAAAATCAATCATCGCTTCTTCAAATTTCATCACCTCCACTCCTCCAACACTAGCAAAATCCCCTATGTCGGACTTCATGACTTCGCCCGCGTACAAAATTTCTCTTTCTTCAGACTTTAGTTTGTCCAAAATGACATGCATTTCATTTTGCCTAGCGACAATTCTGAAAATTTCTTTTTCAGCTTCACGAGTTTCGTCTTTTACTTTTTCAAGTTCGATTTTCTTTTCTTCATAATGACGCAATAACTTTTCCTCGTCTTCCTTTAAATCCGCAACATTTTTTTCAAGACCTTTTCTCTTTTCTTCTAAGTCTGCTAGTTCCTTTTGCAACGAAACCAAGGTATTAGAATTTACACTGTCTTTGTGACGTAAAATAAAATTACGAATAGCGACCTGAATTCGAGAAACAGCACTCATGAAAGAACTCTCACTTTGATCCCGAGAAGCCGCACTCACGATTTCAGCCACTTCTCTTTCTACTTTTTCAACATCTGTCAAAAGCACAGTTTTACCCTCCTCTTGTCTTTGCAAATGTTCTTCTTTTTGAATTGATCGTCGCACAAAAGAAATCTCTCCTTCAATTTTTCCAAGCTCTCGAAGTCCCGCATCTTTTTTCTCACGAAGGGCTTCAAGCTTTCTCTCGATATCTAAAATCTCTGGGGTTTCTTTTTTCCCTTCCAAACCCTCTTCAACCATCTCTCGTAATTTTTGTAGTTTTTGCTCTAAGACACGTAGCTCAAGCTCTGGCTCTTTCTTTTTATTTAAAATAACTTCCCGCGCATTTTGTAAAAAGACCGCTTCTTTTTTAAAATATATTCGGGCAGAATTTACAAACTCAAGTCGTAGCTCCTCTGCTTTTTCAAGTTTCTCTACCTGCTTTTTTAAAAATTTTAAATGAGGAGCGATCTCTCTTCGTAGGGATTCTACTTGTTTTATATTTTCTTCTGTTTTTACAAGTCTCTTTTCACTCTCTTCTTTTTTGTATTGATAGATTTTAATTCCCAAAGCATCTTCAATCATCTCTCGTCTTTCTTTCGGGTTTGAATGCAAAATTCTGTCCGCTTCTCCTTGAGAAATGATGTGGTGTCCACTTGAACCAATGTTTGCGGAAGCCAAAAGCTCAAGCACGTCTCGAAGACGCACCTTACTTCCGTTTATCAAATATTCATTTCCACCATCTCTGTAAACCACACGTTCAATCGAAACTTCATCGAAGTCTAGATTTAGAAATTTTTTCTTGTTATCAAAAGTAAGTTTTACGCTCGCTCGGTTTCCTCGCACAGCTTCATTGGAGCCACTGAAAATCAAATCTTCACCTTTTTTTCCTCTCATGCTTTTTAGAGATTGCTCTCCCAGAACAAATCGAAAGGCCTCGGCTACGTTTGATTTTCCAGAACCATTTGGACCTACAATTGCAGTAATTGGGGTGTTAAACTCCAAAACACTCTTTTTGCCAAAAGATTTAAAGCCGTTGATTTCGAGGTTTTTGAGATACATTGTGTGTATATGATATCACAAAATGTTTGCAGAAAAGAAAAATAGGTGTAGTATTTTTTTAGTTACTACACCCACACAAATCATGAATCTCAACCCCGAACAATTGCTGGGAATCCTACTTTTTGCAGTCTACCTAATCTGGCTACAACAAAGATCCCTCGGGAGTCTTCATAGGGAGCACGAACGCAATCCGTCATAGAGAACGGATTATTTTTTTGCAGAAAATTTTTATCCCCTTACGGAGCTAGAAATCTTTCTGCACGATTCCCGTGGTTCGAAAATAGTCGCAAAATTTCATTTCCTTACGGAAATGAAATTCTTGCGACATAAATCTTGTACTACAAGATTTACCATCCTTTTTTGTCTAGTGCACTCCTCGCAGCTTCTTGTTCTGCATCTTGTTTACTTTTTCCACTTCCTTCAGCGATTAGATCTTCGCCGATAAATACACCAACAGTAAAGACCTTGTCATGGTCAGGACCGTGATCTTTTAGAGTTTTATATTGAGGAGTAGAACCAAATTTTTCTTGAGCTTGTTCTTGGAAAAAACTTTTTGCATCTATCCAAAGGCGCTTTTCTTCTACTTCTGTGATTTTGGGCAAAAGAAATTCTCCAATAAATTTATCTGCTCCAGCATAACCTTGATCAAGGTAAATTGCCCCAACGACTGATTCAAAAGTATTTGCCAAGATGTACTGTCTTGCTCTTCCCTTGTCTTTTGCTTCACCACGAGAAAGCAGTAGGTACTCACTAAAATTTAGAGAACTTGAAATTTCCGCAAGCATTGTAGAGTTTACCAAAGCTGACCGCAGAGAAGTCATTTCCCCTTCTGGTTTTTTTGGATATTTTCTATACAAAAAGTCTGTAACCACGAGCTCCAAAACAGCGTCTCCTAAAAACTCTAGACGTTCATTGTGTTCAAGACCAAGACCTCTGTTTTCATTTAAGTAAGAGCGGTGTGTAAAAGCCTTCTCCAAAAGAGATTTGTCTTTAAAAACTATTCCTATTTTTTTTTCGATTATGTCTGTATTCATTGTGTGAATAGTATGTAGTATTTTGTATATAGTATTAAGTATAAATACCAAATACTATATACGACATACTAAATACTTTTAAATCAGCTCTTCTTAGATGCTAAGATTCCAATTGCTTTTGTAACTATCGGCAAGATATCGTCATAAAAATTTAGATCTAAAATTTCTGTAATCTTAAACCATTTTGCATCATCTAGCCCTCCAGACTCTCCGAGCTTCAAATCTTTAAAATCTGTTTTTGCTAAAAAGTAATTTACTTGTTTTCGTACTTTGCCTTTTTCTGGGAGCGTTGCTACATATTCGTTTGATCCGAGCTTGTCTTCAGGAAGAACATTAACCCCCATCTCTTCTTCTACTTTTCGGACCACAGCATCTTCATCTGATTCGTTTTCTTTGTTATGCCCTTTTGAAAGAGTCCAGTGACCAAAAATGTCATGCACCAAAGCGAGATAAATATTTTGAGCATCGCGAGCGTAAACTACAGCTCCAACCAATCGTTCAATTTCCATGTCTTCAAAAGCAACCTCTGGAAGTTTTTTTCTTTTTGATTCTTGTTCTTTTCCTGGTTCTCCAAGTTCTTTGTACACCGCACCAAGAACTCCGTTTACAAAACGCCCGGAAGTTTCTCCTCCAAAAGTTTTTGCAAGCTCAATAGCTTCGTTGATCGCAACTTTTGGCGGCACTTCTCCACGATCAGAAAACAGAAGCTCATAAAGACCGATACGTAAAACGTTTCGGTCGACATTTGCGATTTTTTCTAGAGGCCAATCAGGAGCAGCTTTTGAAATGATTTTATCTAAATCTTTATATTTCTTTTGTACTCCGTCCGCTAATTTTTTTATAAAAGGAAAGTCTGTAGAACCTGGAGCGAATTCGTCTAGGTTTCTTTTTAGTTCAACATCAAAAGAGGCTTCGGGTTTATCTTTGAAATCCCACTCAAATATTGTTTGTAAAACTACTGATCTCGAGAGGTGCCTAGTGGCCATATTAAAGAACTTATTTTTTAATTCCCTTTCGGGACGATACTTTTATTTTTTTGCTTTAGATGCTTTTTTCTCGGCTTTTGTAACAACTTCAACAACTACCCGCTTTTTATAGGTCCCACAGTTACCACAGGCAACATGCGGAAGTTTTGGGTTTCCACAGTTTTCACACAGCTTTGAGACCGTAGCCTTTAAAGCGTGGTGACTTCTTCTATTGCCGGTATGTGACCGGGTGTGTCGCATTCTTACTACCATAATATTTACAGTATACACAAAGAGAAAAATCTGGCAAATTTGAAGGCTCAAACCCTAACCTTTTTACAAAAGCTTTTTCTGTGGATTTTCGTGAGTCCTAACTTTTCAATATATTCCCTGTGTTTCTTAGTACCATAGCCTTTGTGGACCTCAAACCCAAAATCGGGGTATTTCAAAGCTTCTTTTTTCATGAACCTGTCGCGAGTGACTTTGGCACAAATCGAAGCAAGTGAGATTGTAGGCTCTTTTTCGTCTCCTTTTATGATCGTCTTTTGATTCTTAAAAAGTGGAGAAACTTTAAGTCCTCCGTCTAAAAGAATTTCGTCCTTACTTTGAGCTTTTACTTTTTTCAAACATTTTTCTATTCCGAGCTTTATAGCAAAAGAAATTCCTTTTTGGTCGATGATTTTTTCTGAAATTAAAGAAACTGAAAAATCAATGATTCCATCTTTTTTAAAAGATTGTAGTTTGATAAAAAACTCTTCTCGTTTTTTTTCGGTAAGCTTCTTGCTGTCTTTAAGCCCAGGAAAATTTTTCTCAAAAAAACCTTTTTTTAAAGATCCTTTGTTGATTTTAAAAAGCCCGATAGCTACAGGTCCGGCCAGTGGCCCTCTCCCTGCTTCGTCTATTCCGATCAAAAAGCTTTCACTCATTTATATATCGTAACTTTTACAGACAAAAAAATACACTAATGAGTAAAAACTCTTAGTGTTTAACAAACAGGCTTCAGCGCCTTAAAGACAGTGAGCACATGGTACGCTGCCCCTTCGGATTCGATCAGCAATCCAAATGGTTTTGCGTCGCTCCCATACAGAGGCTCGACTGATGGGCGCTTCCACCCCTTCTTCAAAAATTCGCGAACGTTGTTCCACAACGCCTCGAAATCAGCTTTTGAAAACTCAGGCTCACCATCATCCAAACAAGGAACAAGTATCATACTTTTATATAGTACCACACATTAAAATAAAAGTAAACAAAAAAAATAAGCTGATTTCTCAGCTTCCGTCTTTTTCAATTTCTTCCTCCTCTGGCTCGGGAGGTTTTTCCTGGTGGTACCCGGACCGCTCAAGGGTACCACTTAGACCTTCGTCCATCGAGCCCTTAAAGGTCACAAGGATTCTCACCACAAAACCCTCAGGGTTTGTGATCGGCTCAATCCTCATTACACTTGGTGGTTGAGGTACAAGCGCAAGAAGTTCGGGAGTCCGAATGTCGGGCGTTCCATGTAAATGAAAACAAGTTGTCATAAAGAATGGTGGTTCGCTACTACTTTATACTTCAATCCCTCAAAGTCAAACAAATTCTTTTTGGTATGTTAAAATCTATCCATGTCGAAATTTACACATCTTCATTTACACAGCCACTACTCCCTTTTACAGGCGCTTCCTAAGATTCCTGACATCATCAAAGCAACCAAAGACAATGGCATGGAAGCTGTGGCTTTAACTGACGCTGGAAACCTTTACGGAGCGATCGAGTTTTACAAAGAATGTAAAAAAGCTGAAATCAAACCAATTCTTGGTGTAGATTTTTATGTAGCAAACCGAACTCGCTTCGACCGCGAACCAAAAATCGACAACAAAAGAACTCGTCTTGTTTTACTTGCAAAAGATTTAGTTGGTTACAAAAACTTAATCAAACTAGTTACCGATTCTCATTTTGAAGGATTTTACTACCGACCCCGCCTCGACAAGGAACTCATAGAAAAATACTCTGAAGGGTTGGTTGCTATATCCCCTTCTTTTAGTGGAGAAATTTCTCTTGCACTTAAAAATGGAAATGAGGAGTTGGCACACGATTGGGCAGAATTTTATAAAAAAGTTTACGGGGAAGATTTTTATATAGAAATTACACACCACGAAGAGATTGACGGTTTTCCTGAAAGAATGGAAAAGCTTGTGGAGTTTGCAAAAAAAGAAAATATTCCACTTGTCGCAGCTCACGACGTCTACTATATAGAAAAAGATGATCGAAAAGCGCGCACAACACTCCTTTCTGTACAAAAAAGTTTTACGGCAAGTTCAAACGACGACGAGGCGGATTTTTCTTTTATCACACAAAAAGAAGCCAGTAAGTTTTTTAAAAATATTCCAGAAGCACTTTCAAACTGCGAAAAAATTGTAGAAAAATGCAACCTCGAAATTCCGCTTGGAAAATGGATGTTTCCAAAAATTGATTTGGCTCCAGGAAAAACTTACGACGATGCTTTTCGTGACATCGTGTTTGCAGGATTTGAAAGAAGGAGCGTAGAAAAAACTCCGGAAGTTTTAGAGCGAGCTGAATACGAACTAAGCGTAATCAAAACTAAAGGTTACTCACCATACTTTTTGGTGGTAGCTGATCTTTTAAGACATGCAAAAGAAAACTTTATTCTTTCAAACATTAGAGGTTCTGTATCCGGATCGCTTGTAACTTACCTTTCAGGGATTACAAACATCAACCCGCTTGAATACGAAATTCCTTTTGAACGATTCTTAAACCCTGACCGACCTTCTGCTCCCGACATCGACATGGACTACGCCGATAACCGTCGAGATGAAATGGTAGAGTACGCTCGACAAAAATACGGAAAAGAATACGTAGCACAGATCGGAACTTTCGGAACGATGGCGGCTCGTGGAAGTGTGCGCGACATCACGCGAGCTCTCGGACACGATGTAGCAACCGGAGACAAAATCGCAAAAATGGTACCAATGGGTAGCCAAGGATTTCCAATGACTTTAGAGCGAGCGCTTGAAGAAGCGGCAGAACTAAAAGAATTGTACAAAAAAGATGAGGTTGTAAAAAACATTATTGATATGGCAAAAAAAATCGAAGGTTGTGCACGACACATCTCGGTGCATGCTGCGGGAGTTGTGATCGCCCCGATTCCCCTTACAGAAGTTACCCCTCTTCAATTTGATCCAAAAGGAGAAGGAAAAATTATTACTCAGTACGACATGTATTCAATCGACGAAGAAAACGCTGGACTTTTGAAATTCGACTTCTTGGGACTTAAAAACCTTTCGATCATTGCCGACACTTTGCGCCTTGCTGAAAAACTAAAAGGAGCAAAGATCGATATCGACACGATTCCAATCGACGATGCAAAAACTTTTGCAATGCTCGCGCGAGGAGAAACTGAAGATCTTTTCCAGCTAAACGGAGATGGAATGA
Source organism: Patescibacteria group bacterium (assembly GCA_030917145.1). Lineage (GTDB taxonomy): Bacteria > Patescibacteriota > Minisyncoccia > Phycocordibacterales > CAIRYW01 > JAUPVJ01. The sequence goes on along the minus strand of JAUPVJ010000041.1, from coordinate 18,499 downwards.
CAAGATTTTTAGTTGACCTTAAACCTACAACAATTCACGACATCAATGCGATGGTAGCTCTTTACCGACCTGGACCGATGCAATTTATTCCGGTTTACATCGAATGTAAACACGACAGTTCAAAAGTAAAATATCTTGATCCAGTTCTTGAACCGATCTTGCGGAAAACTTACGGAGTCTTGGTTTACCAAGACGACCTTTTGATGATGGCCAACAAAATCGCAGGTTACACTTGGGGAGAAGTAGACAAATTCCGAAAAGCTGTAGGAAAAAAGATTCCAAAAGAAATGGCGGAGCAAAAAGAAAAATTTATAAAAGGTTGTGTTGAATACAGCAAATGGCCCGAGAAAAAAGCACGTGAACTTTGGACATGGATTGAACCTTTTGCTTCTTACGCCTTCAACAAAGCCCACTCTGTGTCTTATGGGCGCGTGGCTTACATCACCGCTTACCTCAAAGCCAACTTCCCTGCTGAGTACATGAGTTCAGTTCTCACACACGAATCCGGAGACGTCGACAAAGTAGCGATCTCCGTAGCTGAATGTAAAAGAATCGGGATACAAGTTTTACCACCAGACATAAACGAAAGCTTTGAAGGATTTACAATTGTAAAAGACGAAAACGGAAAAGAAAATATTCGCTTTGGACTAACATCTGTAAAAAACTTTGGTGAAGGAATCGCAGCGGCAATTATCGAAGAAAGAAAAGCTCGTGGAAAATTTTCTTCTCTTGAAGATTTTCTAAAAAGAGTTCAAGACAGAAATCTAAACAAAAAATCTCTAGAGGCTTTAGTAAAGTGTGGGGCGCTCGATCTCTTTGAAGATCGTGGAAAACTTTTTCATAACATTGATATTCTTTTGGAATTTAACAGAGAAAATGAAAAAAATAGTGCGCAAGATTCTCTTTTTGGTAGCATTGTGGGAGGAGACAAAATAACACTTCGAGACAGTGAGCCTCTTCCTCAAAACGAACAATTAAGATGGGAAAAGGAACTCCTTGGTCTTTATATTTCTGGGCACCCACTTGATAAATTTAGAGAAAAAATGCAATCAAAAGGAATTTCAATTGCAAAAGTTTTAGAAAATCCAAAAGAAGGACAAGCGCAGATGATACTTGGAGTTTGTGCAGAGATGAAAGAAATCCGCACAAAAAAAGGAGACCTCATGGCCTTCGTAAAAATGGCAGATTTTAGCACCACAATGGAAGTAGTGCTTTTCCCTGAAATTTATGAAAACACAAAGAAAATTTTTGATGGCGAAAACTGCATAGCAATCGAAGGAAAAATATCTCTCCGAAATGGTGGAGTTTCTCTCCTTGCAGAAAAGATCAGAAAAATCTAACTCTTTTAAGGCTATTTTTATTACTCCAAAAATCTGATATGCTTTCCCCTATGGAAACAAACATAGAAAACAAAAGACACACTCTCGCCCACTTGCTAGCAAGTGCTGTTTTAGAACTTTACCCAAATACAAAAAACACAATCGGTCCTGCGATCGACAACGGTTTTTATTACGACTTTGAATTCCCTTCTCCTATCACAGACTCTGACTTAGAAAAGATCGAAAAGAAAATGAAAGACAATCTTTCTTCTTGGGAAAAATTTTCTCATGAAGAAAAAACAAAAGAAGAAGCGGAAAAATATTTTTCTCAAAACCCATACAAACTAGAACTCATCAATGAAATCGTAGACAAAGGTGAGAAAATCACATTTTACACTTGTGGCAATTTTACAGATCTTTGCCGTGGAGGACACACAGAAAATCCTGCAAAAGAAATCACTACAGACTCTTTTAAACTTTCTCGGATCGCAGGAGCTTACTGGCGCGGAGACGAGAAAAACAAAATGCTTACTCGGATTTACGGGCTCGCTTTTAACACAAAAGAAGAATTGGAAGCTTACGAAGTACAACAAGAAGAAGCGCGAAAAAGAGATCATAAAATTTTAGGACCTGCTTTAAAACTTTTTACACTTTCTCCACTGATTGGTTCTGGGCTTCCCCTCATGCAACCAAAGGGAATGGTCATCAGAAAAGAAATTGAAGATTTTCTTTGGCAACTACACAAAGGAAAAGGATATTCTCGTGTGTGGACTCCCCACATAGCAAAAGAAGCTCTGTACGAAACATCAGGGCACGCAGCAAAGTTCGGTGACGAACTTTTTAGAGTTCAAGGTAAAGAAGAAAAATTCATAATGAAACCCATGAATTGTCCTCATCACATGCAAATTTTTGCGGACAATCAATTCTCATACAAGGATATGCCAGTAAGATATTTTGAACCAGCAACAATTTACAGAGATGAAAAATCTGGACAACTAGGAGGACTCACAAGAGTGCGTGCAATTACACAAGACGACGGTCACCTATTTTGCGCAGTCTCACAAATCGAAGAAGAAGCAGGTGTGATTGTGGATATCATAAAAAAATTCTACGAAACTTTTGGAATGATCGACGAATACTTTGTACGATTGTCACTACGAGGTGAAGATAAAAGTGCATACCTAGGATCTGATGAAGTTTGGAACAAAGCCGAAGCGACACTAAAAAATATCTGCGAAACAAAAAAACTACCTTACAAAGAAGCAAAAAATGAAGCAGCTTTTTATGGTCCAAAACTAGATTTTATGTTTAAGGATGCAATCGGTCGTGAATGGCAACTAGCAACAATTCAATGCGACTTCAATCTTCCTGAACGTTTCAATCTTTCATTTGTAAATAACAAAGGGGAAAAAGAAAGACCTGTTGTGATTCACCGAGCAATTTCTGGGTCGCTCGAAAGATTTATGGGAGTTCTAATCGAACACTTTGCTGGAGCGTTTCCGCTTTGGCTCTCCCCTGTGCAAGTAAAGATCGTACCAATTGGTGAAAACGAAATTGAATACGCAAAAAGCTTTACATCTCTCCTTGCTGAAAACGACATCCGATATGAAATAGATGAATCAAACGAATCACTCGGTAAAAAAATCAGAAATGCAAAAATGGAAAAAGTTCCATATGTTGCAGTCATTGGTAAAAAAGAAGTAGAAAGCAAACGAGTGACACTTGAAGGCCGGACTGAAAAATTTGATCTCTCTTTAGACGAAACAATCTCCAAGCTCGCAAAAGAAATTAAAGAAAAGAGTCTCTAAGTTTAGTATTTACAAATAAAAAGCTTATGGTATGTTTTGTTTTAGCTATGGCTAAAAAACAAGACCCTGTGGAGATTTTGCCTGTCCTCAAGAAAGGTAAAATCCTGTTCATGATTCTCTTCAACGCCCCGCTCACTAGAGAATCCGCCAACATACTCAAAAGAACGTTGGCACCCCTTCTGGTCAGGGAGTGGAACGCTTTACCAGACAATGAGGGGCTCCGAATTGCAGAATTAATGAGACTCGTTGAAAGCCAACTAGGCAGAAAAGCTCCACGCTTCTCCTTGATCTTTCCAAAGAACATGAGCATGATGGACCTCGACAAAAAACCCGCATAGATTTTGCGGGTTTTATTTTTTACAAAGTTTTTGATTCTTTGTGAGAGAAGACTGCTTCTACTATATTTCTTTCTTGTTTTTTACCGAAGGTGTTACAAGTAGAAAGAGTGACCATGTTTTTATCTGAAGAAAATTCTACAAGAGCAGTAGTTGAATCCACAGTCTTTACAGTTTCAACTTTATAAACATATCGAAAATTTTCTGAATCTATGTAAACCAAATCACCCTTCACAAGCTTTGGAAATCCATTGAAAGCTTTGTACGCTTTGTTTACAACTTGAGCAAGACTTGAGCTGTGTCCAAAAAGAAGCATATTTCCATCGCCTAAAAGGCCAGAGCCATCGTATCGCACAACTCCTTTTTTCAGATATTCGTCTAAGACCACAACATCGGTTGTTTTTGGATTTGAGATTGTAACATCGGTGCCAATTTTGGGAATATAAACCCGCAGTGGCTCTTCCCCTTTTTCCCTTGGAGTATTTTTAATTTCTCCATCTAAATTTGAAACATTTTCAATTGTTTTGGTACGAAGGTTGCTTAAAAACGAGTTTCCTCCGTCTTCTGAAAGCTCACTTGGCACTAGACCGAGAGTAAAAAGCAAAGAAAAAGAGAGCGCAAAAATTACCACAAACCATAGTATAAATACGACGTAATCAGTTTTATTGTTATTTTTAAAGCTTTTTTTCATTTTTTTAATTATATCATTTTTTAAGGTCAAAGTCAATTAATTACTTGACATTTTAGCGTAAACGCAATATAATGCTGGTAATCAATATATTTTAAAAATATGCAAAATTCACACGACTCACATCAAAACGGATGGAATAGTAACGGAAATAATGGAAACGGAAACCATGACTCTTTAGACTTGTTCAAAGAAAATGAACAAAACAGCCTAAAGGAAATTTTGATATCTAAAAATCTCTATCCAGGACAATCAAGTGAGGTCTCTCATGAAATAACTTCAAGTCACTCTCATGGAGAAAAGCACATTGATCACAGTGCCGACGCTCACGCAAGCGATCACGGTCACGACTCTCACGGTGCTCACGGCAACACCTCAGAAGAAAAACAATCTGAGATTATGAAGTACATCAAACCTCTAATTTTTCTTCTAGTAATAATCATACTTCTTATTGCAAGTATCGCAATTGTGCGTTTCGTACCGAAAGCGATTTCTGGTGCAACAACTTACTTTTCAACTCTGCTTGGAGGAAACAAAGTTTCTTTTGTAGATGAGCCCAATGAAATTGCAAGTGGAGAAAAACTAACTTTCAAATGGAAAAACCCCTCAACTGAAGAAGGTACATACTTCTGGAGTTTTGCATGTACACCAGGCCTTACGGTCTTTTACGATGCCGTAGGTGGAGATAAAAAGCCTGTTGTTTGTGGCACAAGCTTCCCTCTTCCAAACGTAGCTACAGGTGAGTACGGATTTTATGTTTCTTCAAATTCTGCTTCGAAACTTACTCTTCCTATGACAATTTCTTTTTTTGACAAGAATCAAGAAAAACTAATCTCAAGCGACACAGAAAAAGTTTCTGTAGTGCAAAAGAAAGAAACCGAAACAAAAGTTACAACTACAGGTACGCTTTATAATCCAAATTACGAAGCTCCGGTTTCTACAACTACACCCACATCTGCGACCATAGGAAGTTACGACGCTCCCACAACAAACACAACGAAACCTGTAACTACAACAAATACAGGATCATATTCTTCTGCGCCATCTACTCCTACTTATTATGGAAATCCAGATCTCTCAATTTCCCTTGTACAAGCAAGTGTTATGAACACTTCAAATGCACAACTAAGGGATATTTCTGGAGCACAATATGGAGATAGAGTGTTGGTGCGTCTTCGAGTAAAAAATATCGGAACTTCACCATCTGGAGCTTGGGGTATCTCTTCAATACTTCCAACAGCAAACTTTGCAGATAAAAACTTCTCATCTCTAAATCAGCCAAGTCTTCGACCTGGAGATGTTTATGAAATGACTATGGGCTTTGACCAATTTGATGGGAGTGCAAATCAAATCTCAATCACATTGATCTCTTCAAGCGACTTAAACGCAGGCAACAACACTCTTTTGATTCCTGTACCGAATGTTGGAAGCTATTCAAACAATAACTACAATTATAATGGAGGGTACAATTACAACTACTCTACCGGAAAAGCTGATTTAAAAGTACGAATTTTAGCGGTCGGAACTTTAAATGGAAATAGTTTCCGAGAAACCAACAATATCGACAACAACGACACAGTGGGTGTGCGTTTCGAAGTAGAAAATACTGGCGGAGAAAGTACGGGAACTTTTGAGATCGAAGTTCGTCTTCCAAATGATGACAACGACAATTACCAAATCAAAAATGTTTCTTCTTTTGCTCCCGGTGAGAGACGAGTGTTTCTAGTCGGAATCGATGATCCAAAAAGAGGCAAACAAACACTAACAGTTGAAGTGGACAGCGACACTGATGTAAAAGAAAAAAGTGAAAGCAACAACGAAGACTCTGAACGTGTTGAAATAGACAACTAAAAAAATAATTAAAAAATCCCCCTTTCGGGGGATTTTTTAATTATCTATTTTCAAATAAGGCACAGACGCTTTAGAAACAAAAGGAATTGTTTTAAAAGAAAGAACAGCTTTCTCATCTTCTTTCTTTTTTATTTCAAAAGAAACCGCTAAGCCCTCTTGTGTTTGTTTTGAGAAGTATTGATCAAAGACAAAATTCCCAAGCGAATAGAAGATTGGTTTATCTTTATAGATTTCTATATTTTGTACAACATGAGGATGAGCGCCAATAACTGCGTCAGCTCCACTATCGATAAACATTCTCGCATTTTTCTGTTGAAATGAATTTCCAAAATCTTTATACTCTTCTCCAAAATGAGCGAAAACAAAAACCACGTCATTTTCATTTGATGCTTTTTTTATACGCTCTAAAACTTGATCAAAATTTTTATATGCAAATTCATTAAATCCAACAAAAGCAATTTTTAAACCTTTTTTTTCAACTACCAAAGTCTCACTTTCATTAAAATAATCTCCAAAATATTTTAAGTTTCTTGCCTCTAAATTTTTTGTAGTTTCCAAAAACCCCTCTCTCCCAAAATCACTAGTGTGGTTGTTTGAAAGCGACACAATGTCAAACCCTGTATTAAACACAGCATCTAGTGCTATTGACTCAAACGTAAACCGTAATATGTTTTTATCTTTTAAAGAAAGGGATTCATTGCCTGTTACAGTTCCTTCTAAATTTAAAACAGCTAGATCAAAAGATGTAACAAAATCTTTTACGGGAGCAAATAAAGAATCATACCCGTTTCTTTTTCCAATAAGCCTGACATTTCTATCAAGCATAGTGTCTCCAAAGAACACAATAGAGAGGCTTTTTTCTTTTTCTGGTATATGCAAAAAAGCTTTCACTTCGCTTGGTAATTCCCCTTCAACTCGCGCAAAGAAAAACAAGCAAGAAATTGCAATCAGAAAAACAAAGAGCACAAAGTAAAATATACTTTTATGGAAAAACAACCTAGATATCAAGTCTCGCCATCTTAGCATTCGATTGAATGAAACTCTTTCGAGCCGACACGTCGGTTCCCATCAAGATATCGATCACTTTATCAGACGAAGCCAAGTCTTCAATAGTCACCTGTTTCAAAACTCTGTTGTTTGGATTCATAGTAGTTTCTGCAAGCTCTTCAGCGTTCATTTCTCCGAGACCTTTGTATCGTTGAATTGTAACTTTCTTTGTTTTCTTCTTTTCTTCTACTACCTCAGTTGGTTCTTCTTCCTCAGGCTCCCCTTCAGCACTTTCAGTAATTTGAATTTTATTTGCAGTTAAGAATTTGTCTTTTTCTTCTTCAGTGTAGAAATAGTGAAAATCTTTTCCGTACTTTAATTTATAAAGTGGCGGTTGAGCGATATAGATAAATCCACCTTCTACAAGAGGTCTAAAATACCTGTAGAACAAAGTTAAAAGAAGAGTTCTAATGTGAGCACCGTCAACGTCCGCATCTGTCGCGACGATAATTTTGTGGTATCGAAGTTTAGCCATATCAAAAGTGTCCCCAATCGCAGTACCAAGAGCGATCACAAGGTTTGTGATTTGCTCTGACGCAAGCATTTTGTCTAGTCGCGCTCTTTCAATGTTTAGAATCTTTCCTCTAAGTGGCAAGATCGCTTGAGTCTTTCTGTCACGCCCTGCTTTTGCAGTACCTCCCGCAGAGTCTCCTTCCACAATAAAGAGTTCTGATTCACTTGCGTCTTTACTCTGGCAATCCGCAAGTTTTCCAGGAAGTGTCATTCCTTCTAAAGCTCCTTTTCGTAGAATTGAATCCTTTGCAGCTTTAGCTGCTTTTCTTGCGCGCATAGCAAGAGAAACTTTTCCGATTATTGCTTTTGCGTCGTCTGGATTTTCTTCTAGAAACTCTGCGAACTTTTCACCAAAAACAGAAGCTACCGCCCCTTGAGCTTCCTGACTACCAAGCTTTGCTTTAGTTTGTCCTTCAAATTGAATTTCTTTTAGTTTTACAGATACAACTGCGGTGAGACCTTCAAGAACGTCGTCTCCTGTAAAAGAATCTTCTCCATCTTTTATGAAATTGTTTTTCTTTGCATAAGTGTTGAGGGTTCGTGTAAGCGCGGTTTTAAATCCGGTGATGTGTGTTCCTCCTTCGGGGTTGTAGATATTGTTTGCAAATCCAGTGATTCGAGACACCATGTCATCTACGTATTGAAGAGACACTTCAGCAAACACTCCATCTTGTTCTTTTTCTGTATAGAAAATATTTTTATGAATTGGTTTTTGTGTACTGTTGTAAAACTTGATCAAAGAAACAAGCCCTCCTTCAAAGTAAAATGACATTGAAGGACAATCAAGCTTTTCATCTGACAAAAATAATGAATTATCGAGATCAATCTTTCCTCCAAATTCACGAGCATCTACCACATGAATCAAAAGATTTTTTACAAGGTAGGCTTGTTGTCGAAGGTGGTTTACGATTCTACTCCAAGTAAAAACTACACCTTCTTTAAAGATTTCTACGTCTGGCTTGAAAGTAATAATAGTTCCGTGCGCTTTAGAAGATGCCACTTTTTTTACAGGAGCTTTTCTTTTTCCAATTGCATATTCTTGCACATACTTACCACCATCGCGATGCACTTCTGCTTTTAAATGCACTGACAGAGCGTTTACAACAGATGCTCCTACACCGTGAAGACCTCCAGAAAATTTATAAGCCTCATTGTCGAACTTTCCTCCAGCGTGAAGAGTTGTCATGATAGTCTCTAGAGCTGAAACTTTTGTTTTTGAATGAATATCTACAGGAATTCCGGCTCCGTCGTCCACAACGCGCACGAAGCCGCCTGGCAAAAGAGTTACTTCGATTCGAGAACATCGTCCTGCCATCGCTTCGTCTCGAGAGTTGTCAAAAATTTCCCAAATCAAATGGTGAAGACCGTCGGGACCAGTTGTTCCGATATACATCCCAGGGCGCTTTCGTACAGGTTCCAAACCTTCTAGTACCTGAATCGAATCCGCTGCGTATTTTTTTGTTTCTTTTTCTTTTGCCATATTTATCGAAGTATTATAACAATATTATAACAATTTAAGTACCCTATTACACGATTGACATGTGAGTATTTTGCAGTGGAGTTTAAAAATAAGACACTTAAAATAACATTGACTTACACTCAAAAAAATAGTATAATCCTGAAAACTAAGAAAGCACCCCAATGCCCGTAAAAACCCCTAAAATCGAAGAGCTAAAAAATAGCACCGCCACATATGACGTAGTGGTTATTGGTGGTGGGCCGGCAGGGATGATGGCTGCGGGGCGTGCAGGAGAGCTGGGAGCTAAAGTCTTACTTATCGAAAAGAATACACATCTTGGTAAAAAACTTTTGATCACAGGAGGAGGAAGATGCAACGTCACAAATGCTGAATACGACACCCGTACTCTTCTAAAAAAATACGGTGAAAGTGACAAGTTTCTCTTCTCCCCTTTTTCACAATTTGGAGTAAAAGAAACCTTAGAGCTTTTCGCAAAGAAAGGACTTGAAGTAAAAGTAGAAAACTTAAAAAGAGTTTTCCCAGTTTCCAACAAATCAGAGTCTGTTTTAAATACTTTAAAAAAATACATAAAAGAAGGAGGTGTGGAAGTTTTGCTTTCAAGCGAAGTTGCTTCGATCATCACAGAAGGAGAGAAAATAAAAGAAATTACGCTGAAAGATAAAACAAAAATAAAAGGCTCAAACTTTATTTTAAGTACAGGTGGACTTTCACGCCCAGAAACTGGCTCAACTGGAGATGGCTTTAAGTGGCTTTCAAAAATCGGTCACAGCGTAAAAACACCAACCCCCTCTCTTGTACCAATTGAAACCAAAGAAGCCTGGAGCAAGAAACTTCAAGGAACAAGTCTTCCAAACGTAAAAGTAAGCGTCTTCCAAAACAACACAGCTCAACTTGTAAACAAAGGAAAAATTCTTTTTACACACTTTGGTTTAAGTGGACCTTTAATCTTAAACATGAGTAAAGACATCGGCGAGATGGTGAAATACGGAGAGACAATAATCTCACTTGATCTCTTCCCCACACTTGACCACGGAAGTCTAGACAAAAAAATATTAAAAATCTTTGAAGAAAACCAAAACAAAAAGTTTAAAAATGCTCTTCCGGACTTTTTACCGACAGCTGTTTTAAACGCGGTGTTAGAGGTAGGAAAATTCGACAAAGAAGTTTTTGCACACAGTCTAAATAAAGATGAAAGAAAAAGATTTGTGTACTTACTAAAAGATCTGCGTCTTACAGTTGTAAACCTTTTAGGTGAAGAAAAAGCAATCATAACTTCTGGAGGAGTCGCTTTGACGGAAATTGATTTTAAAACAATGAAATCTAAAAAATATTCAAACCTTTTTGTAGTTGGAGACATTTTAGACATCGATCGACCTAGTGGTGGCTACAGTTTACAGCTTTGCTGGACTACCGGGTTTATTGCTGGGGAAAATGCGTCAAAAAACAAATAATGAAGACCTTTGTGCTATACTCGCAAAAACAATGAAAAAACCAACACCAAAAATTAAACCCACCAAAGCTCCCACAAAAAACAAGGAGCAAAACAAGTCCGAAGGACTCCGGATCAACAAATACCTTGCTTTGCATGGTTATTCCACTCGACGTGGTGCTGATGATTTGATCTCAAAAAATCAGATTTTTATAAACGGCAGACGCGCAGTTTTAGGTGACAAAGTAACTGATAAAGATAAAGTGGAACTACGTGGAGGACAGGTAAAAAAAGAGTTTCGATACTTTGCTTACAATAAACCGTACGGAGTTATTACCCACTCGCCTCAGTTTGGACAAAAAGACATCGCAAAAGACTTAAGTGGAAACTTCAACATGAAAGGCGTTTTTCCAATTGGACGACTCGACAAGTCTTCTACAGGGCTCATGATTTTGACAGACGACGGGCGTGTGACTGACAGACTTTTAAACCCAAAGCACTCTCACGAGAAAGAATATTTAGTGACTACAAAATTGAAGCTAAGAAACAACTTCAAAGAAAAAATGGAGGCTGGAGTAAATATAGAAGGTTACAAAACAGAAAAATGTAAGGTGAAAATCATAGACGATTTTACTTTTAGAGTGACCCTTACTGAAGGAAAAAAACACCAGATCAGAAGAATGTGCTCTGCCCTTTTTAACGACGTGGACACCTTAAAAAGAGAAAGAATCATGAATGTAACTCTCGGGGATTTACCATCTGGGCATTTCCGACAACTACAAGGAGAGGAGTTAAAAACTTTTTTAAGTTCGATCGGTCTTTAACTTCTTTTGATTTTTCTTAATCAAAAGGATCTTCTCTTCCCTTTTTAGCTTTTTAATTTTCGCTTCTCTTTTACGCGCAGACGAGAGATCTTTTACCTCTTCAAAGTACACAAGCTCTACTGGTCTGCGAATCTTTGTGTAGTGCGCACCGGACTTTAGAAAATTGTGAGCATAGATGCGTTTTTCTAGATCGTTTGTAGATCCAATATAAAAAGTCTCATCGAAACATTTTACAATGTATACAAAAAATTGCTCCGGAAAAGACATTTCAAAAACTACAACTTAACTTCGCCGTCTTTAGGCAATCGACTCACACTCGTTTTTAAGAGATTTAGCTCCTCTTCCAAATTTTTGTTTTGTTTTTTTAATGCTCTAAAATTTAGATGACTTTTTATCATTTCCGGAACACTAAGAAAAAGACAGACCACCACACCAGAAAGCGCAGCGAGCAAAAGGATTAAAGCCAAAGATCCAGAAAATTCATAATTAAAAAAAGAAACTGTAATAATTTCAGTGTTTTGTAGTGCAAAAATTACTGTAACTGACCCAAGAAGCAACCCTAAAATTAGAAAAAATAACATATAGTTTTTTATTAGGTGGTAAACTTTTAACTCTCCTAGAGATCAAATTATACCTCAATTTTCTGTATTTTTCTAAGTTTCAAATATGCTAAAATGTAGCCGTTAGTAAGTAAAAAAAATCTATGAAAAAAATATCACTTATTGTTTTAGGACTTATATTAATCGCTCTTGGGCTTTTAGCGTACGCTTTTAGACCGACCCCTGCACCAACAAATACCATTGCAGAAAAAACAGAAACAGTTTCTGGTGAAAAAACTATTATTTCTGAAAAATCAAAAGCGCGTTTTGAAATCTACGAAGTACTTAGAGGGTCTCCTTTTACAGTTGTGGGATCAACAACCAATGTATCTGGAAAAATTACTTTTACTTCTGAGGGACCGAAAGTAAGCGAAATAAAAATCAATGCTCGAGCTTTAAAGACTGAATCAGAAGGGAGAGACAGAGCGATCAATCGATTTATCTTAAAAACTGATGATGTAGCAAATGAATTTATCGTATTTACTCCCGAAACTGTTACAGGACTCCCAGCAGAACCAAAAGCTTTAGAAAGTTACACTTTTACAGTTGAAGGAAATCTAAAAATTGCAGGCGTAACAAAGAAAGTGATTTTTGATACGCAAGCTCGACAAACAGAAGATGGGAGCATTGTAGGAAGTGCAAAGACAACAATCAAATACAAAGATTTTGGACTAACAATTCCAGAGGTATCATTTGTGGCAGAAGTCGCTGACGAAGTAAATCTTTACTTTGATTTTGTGGCGAATTAAAAAAAACTAAGCATCCTAAAAAACAAGCCGGTTTTGCGAAAGCAAAACCGGCTTGTTTTTTTTGATTTGACTTTTATAATTAAAAATTGTATGGTTTAAAAGTATGCAACATCATGTTCTTTCACCTGAGGAAGTGGCTCGCCTCAATGGGATCCTACAGGCTGCTTTTACAGCCACAAACCCAATCCACCAGCTAAGGGTCCTGGAAATATTTGCCCCAACAAGAACAGCCTTATTTGATTCCGCAATCTTTAATTACGGACTAAACTAACCTCCCCTCAAAAAGGAGGTTTCATTTTATCTAATTTCAAAACCTTTAGATTTTAGATCGTCATAAATCTGAGCAACAATTGGCTCAACTTCGACATCGGTAAGAGTCTTTTCGAAAGACTGAAAGACAAGTCTAAATCCATAAGAAATTTTTTCCACAATTCCTGTTTCTTTGTTTTTCTTTTCAAACAAATCAAAGAGATAAATATTTTGTAAATTTTCTCCTGCTAAGTTTTTTAAATTTTCTTTTAACTCTTCTTCTTTGTGAACTTCCCCTTGTACAAAGAAAGCAATGTCGCGAGTAATAAACGGGAATGAAGAGATGCGCTTCATTTTTTCAGAACTGAAATTTCTCTCAAGAGAAATTTCTTCATTTGGTAATTCTTCAATGAAAGCATCGAAATCAATTTCAAAAATTCCGTCGAGATTATTTATAACCCCAATTTGTTTTCCAGAAAGATTTATAATCCCCCCACTGTCGTCCACAGTACACAAAGTTTGAGCCTTTGATCCAAAAGTTTCGACAAATAAATCTCTTACTTTTTTTATTTCTTCATTTACACTTTCTCCTTTGGAAGCTTTTTTAAAACCGATCCCTACGGAAAGCGAAGTAAACTCACGGTCCTTTCTGAAAACTTTTCCAATTTCAAAAACCTTAACTTGAGACAAACCCAAAAGATCAGCGTAGTAAATATTTTCCTTTAGAGCTTTTTCTAAAGAAAAGCTCAAGTTTGTACGTAAATAAGCCTTGTCGCTTGCTAGTGGGTTTGCCAAAGCAACTTCCCCACTTTCGAGGAGGGCGTGTGTAAAGATTTCAGAAAAACCAAGTGAATTTAAAAAATTTCTTGCTTTGTTTGAAAGATTGAAAATTTTCTCTTTCTCTCCTTTTTCTTTTATTTGAGGCAGTGTCGCTTCTACAGCATCGTACCCAAGGGTTCGAGCAATTTCGTCTACAATATCTTCCTTTATATTTAAATCTTTTCGGTACTCAGGTACCACCACCTCAAAGACACCGTCAGTAAGCGAAACTTTTAGATCAATTTTTTGTAGAATCTCTTCAATTTTCGTAGCACCAATTTTCACCCCTATTTTTTCGTCTATAAACTCATGTGGTACAGAAATATTTTTTTCCTTATCTGTAAAATTATTGATATCTATAAATGAAACAATTTTTGACTCTGGGCAGTATTTTTCCAAAAGCTTTAAAAAGACCATGGCGCCAACCTCTACATATTTAGCACTTATGTTGTTTTCAAACCTCTTTGAAGCATCTGTTTTAATTCCCACCTTTTGTGAGGTTTGTCTAATTGAAACTGCGTCAAAATGAGAAGCTGTCAAAATGATATTTTTTGTGGTCTTGGTTACTTCCGCTTTCTTTCCACCTTTAATTCCAGCAATGTCGAGTGGACCTTCTTCATCTGCAATAACAAGCATTGATTCATCGACAGCAAGGTCTTTACCGTCAAGAGTGGTAACTTTCTCGCCCTCTTTCCCTTTTCGAATAGTAATTTTTCCTATAACCTTCTCTGCATCAAAAATATGCAGAGGTTGTCTAACATCTAGCATTGCAAAGTTTGTGAGATCTACAAGAAAACTTATTGATCTTTGAGAAAGACTTTCTAAAACTTTTTTAATTTCCAAAGGAGTTTCTTTTTCATTGTCTACATTTTCGATTTTTACAAAAATTTGTCGATCACAAAGTGTAGCTTCATCGACAGAGGCGTCGATCTTTAGCAGATCCGCGCTTAAAGTCGCAAACTCTCGCTTCTCAAAATCTTCACCAAGCAAAGCCGAAAGCTCAAAAGCAATCGCTTCGTGTCCCAGAGCGTAAGGCGCTCTATCCGGCAAAATATTTACATCAAAAACAGTGTCGTCACCTTTTTCTTCGACATCTTCTACTTCTGCCAAATGACGCTCAAGCAAAGAGATCACTTCTTTTGCATCTGGAAGTTTTTTATCGAAATATGTTTGTAATAGGTTGTAACTTATTTTCATCTTTAAATTTAAAACTGATTAACCAATCGCAAATCTCCGTTATAAAGCATACGAATATCATCGATTCCATATTTAATCATCACCATCCGATCTATTCCTCCACCAAAAGCAAAACCTTGGTACTTTTCCGGATCAATCCCAGCAGATCGCAAAACATTTGGATGCACGAGGCCTGCTCCCATCATTTCAAGAGTTCGTCCTTTCCATTTCATCGCCACCTCAACTCCAGGTTCCACAAAAGGAAAAAATGAAGGTCGCATGATGATCTCTGTGTCTTCTCCAAAGTAGCCCTTAAACAAATGAAGCAGTGTCCCCTTCAACTCTGCCATCGAAACTTTTTCTGCAACATACAAACCTTCCACTTGGTAAAACTGTGCTTCGTGAGTCGCGTCTGTGGCCTCATTTCTATAAACTTTTCCAGGCACAATAATTGCACATGGTGGTTTGTGCTTTTCAAGATAACGAATTTGAACTGGTGAAGTGTGAGTACGAAGAAGAAGTTTTTCTTTTTCACTTTCAGATTGCTTTACCCAAAAAGTGTCTTGCATATCTCTTGCTGGATGATTCTTTGGAAAATTTAGTGCATCAAAATTATAAAACTCACTTTCTACTTCTGGTCCTGCAACAGCGGAAAAACCGATCTCTCCCATGATCCGAATGATGTCGTCTATTGCCTGACTGATGATATGGCTGTGCCCTTTCTTGTTTTCCATTTATTTATTTGAATCCCAATTGTATAGCTAAAGACAAAGAAATTCCAGCTTTTTTTAACAAAAAGATTTTCAACATAAATGGTTTTCAAAAAGAGAAAAATGATGTATAATACAAAAACAAA
Organism: Patescibacteria group bacterium; assembly: GCA_030917145.1. GTDB lineage: Bacteria > Patescibacteriota > Minisyncoccia > Phycocordibacterales > CAIRYW01 > JAUPVJ01. The sequence goes on along the minus strand of JAUPVJ010000041.1, from coordinate 2,757 downwards.
TGGACGCGGTTTTACAAGGGATCAGCTATACGTTTATTTTTTTTACCCTCTATTTCGAGGTTTTTTTACTGATCTCATTTTTTGAAGGTAGAAAAAAAGAAGAGGTTGCTGACGACTACACACCACCTGTGACTGTAATCGTCCCGTGTTTTAACGAAGAAACAACCGTCTTAGGCACAGTCGAATCAATTCTCAACCTTGAATATCCAAAAGAAAATCTACATATTATGGTCGTAGACGACGGTTCCACTGACGGCACACTCAAAGCCCTTGAAGTCTACAAAAATCACCCGATGATTGAAGTCCACACAAAAGAAAATGGTGGAAAATTTACAGTTTTAAACTATGCAATTGAAAATGCAAAGACAGATTTCGTAGGTTGTCTCGACGCAGACTCTTTTGTAATGCCAGACGCACTCCTGCGAATCATGAGAAAATTTAAAAACCCTGTGACAATGGCAGTAACACCTTCGACCGTAATTCACAAACCAAAAAATATCTTACAAAAAATGCAAAAAGCAGAATATGAGTATGGTAATTTACTGCGAAGAATTCTTTCAATTATTGATGCGGTACACATCACACCTGGACCATTTTCTTTTTTTAGAAAAGAAGTTTTCACAAAAATTGGACTTTTTAAACACGCACACAACACAGAAGACATGGAAATTGCGATGCGTATGCAAAAACACGGGCTTAAAATTGAAAATGCAGACGGAGCCCTCGTGTACACAGTAGGCCCTGAGACAATCAAAAAACTCTACAAACAAAGAGTGCGGTGGACTAGTGGTTTTCTTGGAAACCTAATTGACTATAAAGAAATGGTTTTCAATAAAAAATATGGTGATCTTGGAGTGTTTATTTTACCTATTGCTGTAGTGGGGCTTTTTGTCACGCTGATTTTCCTTGTTTCAAACTTAATTCGATTTATTCAAAGCCTTGTGGATCATATCTTAAAATGGAAAACTGTTGGAATCTCGATGCCACAATTCGGAAATTTTGAATGGTTTTTCTTAAACACAAACACAATTTCAATACTTGGTCTCTTACTTTTCTTCATGACCCTTTTCATCGTGACTTATGCTTCAAAATTTACAAATGGAAAATGGAGGTTTTCCATTGACGCATTGTACTTTATTCTTCTATACTCTCTTATAGCGCCTTTTTGGCTTATTAAATCAGTCTATAATAATTTAGTCGGTAAACACGCTCCATGGAGATAAAAACAAATGAATAATTCTAAACATATTGATTGGAAAAAGTACGCAATAGTCTTTGCTATCACAGGAGCAATTTTTTCAACAGCTCTATACGCAAGCAACTATTTCAACAACAAAAGGATCTACGAGATCAAACGCATCCAAGATTCAATTTCAACAAGTATCCTTTCTTCAGAGACTCAATTCTCACTACTCTCAGAACTTTCTTGCAAAGACGTAGGAAGCTCCGTGCTTTCAGACGAGCTCAATTCCCTGGCTGAAAGAATCGAATTTAGCGCACAAAACTTAGGAGCTGAAAACAAAGAAGTAATTGAGCTAAAAAAATTCTATTCCCTACTTGAAATCAAAGACTATATTTTAATGAAAAGAATTAGTGAGAGATGTGGAAAGAAATTCATGTTCGCCTTTTACTTTTACGGAAATGAGAAAAATTGCCAAGACTGCCAGAAAACAAGTCTAGTCCTTACATACCTGCGAGAAAAGTACCCTGCACTACGAGTATACTCTTTCGACTACAACCTAGATCTCTCTGCAGTAAAAACACTTGCAACTATATTTAAAATCAAAGAACCTCTTCCGATCGTTGTAATTGGAGACGAGACAATCAATGGTTTTAAAGACAAAGAAGAAATGGAAAAAATCTTACAAAAAATTTACCCTAAAGAGACAAAAGAAGCTCTCGATCTCTTGAAAACAAAATCAGCTACAACAACAGAGAAAAAATAGTTATCAACTAATTAATAAAAAGATGAAAAAAAATATATTAAATACAGTTCTTTTTTCAATGGCGTTCCTATTTGTGTTTACAGCAAATGCAGGAAAAGCAAATGCGCAATCACAAAGCAATGCTTCAATAATTGCATCCCAAGCACAACTTATTTCCCTTTTGCAACAATACATAAATGCATTACAAAATGAGATTCGAGTACTAAAAGGTGGAGGAGGTAGTTATTATTACAACAATAACTACAACAACGATTACGATAAGTCTGACGCCAAAGATGCAATCGAAGATGCAAAAGATGCCATAGAAGATGCCGAAGACGAACACGATAAAGCAGAAGACGACAACGAAGACACTGGGGACGCAGATGACCTCCTAGACGACGCTCGTGAGGCCTTAGATGACGCAGAGGACGCATATGACGACAAAGATTATGCTGATGCAGTAGACTTCGCAAACGACGCGCAGGACCTAGCAAACGATGCAATAGATGAAATTGATGACGACAGTAATGACAGTGACGATAATGAAGCAGAAGATGCAATAGATGAGGCAAGAGATGCTATAGAAGACGCACGAGACATGATCGAAGACGCAGATGACGATGGTGATGATGTGGATGAAGCGTGGGATCTCTTAGATGAAGCAGAAGATCGATTAGATGATGCCGAGGATGCTTATGACGATGAGGATTACGACGAGGCAGTAGACCGAGCCGAGGAAGCAAGAGAGCTTGCAGAAGATGCTGAGGATGAGCTGTAGGAGGTAAAACAAAAAACCACCGGACGAAAGTCTGGTGGTTTTTTGTTTATC
>JAUPVJ010000040.1 GCA_030917145.1 Patescibacteria group bacterium | reverse complement strand
TGTAGTGTCTGTCCTTTAGCTACTTTATGTTCCACCCCAGAAACAGGTAAAATCAACCAGACATCTCCTTCTTTAAATTTATCTCCTTTTTTCATATCATTAGCTGAATATATAGTATCTGGAGTTATGCCAAACATTTCAGCAACCTGAGCAACGCTATCGCCCTTTCTGACTACATATATGTCTAAATCTTCTAGTGAAAAATCTTCTAATTCTGTTTCTTCATTAGATACACCAGAAGGCCCAGTTACGGGTGATAGGGCAGTCTCAGCCACAATGCCGATTTCTACACTTTCATCTATTTCAGAGCCCTTTTTACCATCAACCATAGCGAATGATGATACATTGGCTTCTAGGGCCAAGCCATTTTGAGAGTTTTGCTCTAGAGAATAAAGGTTAGTACTAGCTAAAACCTCTTTACCTAGGAGGGAAGAGATGAAACTAGCTTCTACTCCGATAGGCATGATAAATAAGCCTAATATAGGAAAAAAAGCTAAAAAGCTATGAAACATTTTAATTTTAGGTTTAATAAAACAAATTAAATATCGTGAGAGTTTTCTTCCAGTCCTTATAAAATAAGGCTAGAAAAGAGGACGACCGAAATTGTTCTCTAAATTAAGTTCTCACAATGGTTACTGTCATTTCAGATTTCAGACATCATTTTCGGGCTTCTGTACAGGGGTATATAGAAAGGGTACTCCAATCAGACCCCCTAGTCAACCCTTTTGTGGATAACTTTTTTTGACATTACAGTAGAAAAGTTGTGAAATTATTTGGTATTTTTACTAAAAATTAGCGTTAAGAAAAATACGGCTGTATAATAGAGTCACTATGGCAAAAAGAGGAAGATGGGAAATAGCAGATAAATCTAATGATTCACTAAAAAATCAGTTGGCTAATATCGATAAAACTACATTAGGACACACTAAACCGCAAAATCAAGCAGAAACGCCAGAAAGTGTCTCAAGGCAAAAAATAATAGAGACACTAAAAAAATACCCCATAAATCAAGTAATTTTACACGCCAAAGAATACGATGACAGGGGGAAATTAACATTCGAATCTGATTTAGACAATAGACTTTTTGTAGAAATACTAGAAAACTTCAATAATAAAAACACCAAGAAAGACAACCTGTCGGGTGTTTACGCCAAAAATGCAGTATTTCACATAATACCCAAGGGTGGTACAGAGAAGGATCTAAATAAAAAAACCCAAAAAGGACAACCTCTGTATGAACAAAAAGATGGGGTAACAATAATTGCGGATGTGGGAAACACATGGATAGAATATGAAGAAAATGATAAAAATAAAATTATAAAACTAGATCATCATGGAGAGGGAGCAAGAACTCCAACCTCAGCCTCACAACAAATATACGAATTATTAAAAGAGGCTAAACTTATAAAAGAAAACCAAAAATGGCTAGAGGATTTAGTAGAATTTGTCACTGACTTAGACAACCTTTCTTACGTGAAAGAAAAAAAAGATAAGGGAGAATGGACAGAAGAGTATTTTACAAAAACATGGCCACGTTCTCTCCGAGCAATTGCAGGAAAAATACCTTTTGAGGTTTTGAAAGAGTGGTTTAAATCTGGAAAAGCAAAAGAGCTCATGGATGGTCCTTTTACTGACGAGGAGCTAAACGGTGATTTTGGGAATACTAGCTGGGTAATTGGGACAAAAATGATAGAAAAAGAAGATGGGAGTAAAGAAGAAATACCGATAAAAAAAACAATTAGGGACGTCTGCGAGGAACAGGCACAGAAAGCACAGGAAACTAATGAGGGATTAAAAAATTGTATTGAATACGCGAATGCTTGTGGTTTAAATATGAGAGACACTCGCGTGGGAGACATAATTTATTTTAATTACTTCGCAATGAATACAGACGAAGGCAAGGTCACAAATAAAGTTTGGATCCCAGAAGGAATGGCCTTTATGGGAACTAATGCTTTAGGATACGACACGTTTGTAACACTAAATAAACAAAATAAAATATTTGGAATTAACTCAAATCATCCAAACATGAAAAATGTAGCCGAAGACTTCAAAAAGGAAATTCCTGGAACACAAGACCTAAGGGGTACTTTTATTTTCCCATCAAAAGACAGCGACAAAAGAAAAGACTGGGGAGACAAAATGATTCTTACTCTAATAGATCCAAAAATTACCAAAAAAGCAAAAATGCTAACAATTTTAGATAAAAAAAGCGCCGCAGTTAAACCTATTACAAAAGAAGATGTAAAAATGAACGACATAGAGGTCCCTGTTACTGAAGATGTAAAAGATACCAAAGAAAATATAAAAGAAAATCCTAATGAACAAATCGGAAACATAGAAGACGAAATTGAAAAGTTGAGAAAAAGAATACAAGAAAGAATGGGTAGTATTGAAGTAGAAAATGAAAAGCTAAATAAATTAAAAGAAAACGATAGAGTAATACAAGATAAACTAGAAGAAGTAAACAAGAAACTTGAAAAACTTAATTAATAAATTGGATTTAACCATTAATCTTGTATAATAAAACAATATGGATTTCAAATTTGATGACTATTTAAACAGCAATAAAGGTAAACTCAACCCTGCTAAAGCAGAAGAAATTGAAATTGAAGTCAACAGTGAAGAAAACAAAATCCAAAAAATTGCAGAAAAATTAGTATTTAATAAAAAATCTCTCACAAAAGAAGAAATAGAATTTTACAGAAACAACCCTAGGGAAATTGATAAAAAATATAGCGAAATAAGTAATAATGCACGAAATGGAGCCCCTCAAGATAAATTCAAAAAAGGAACTGAAAAGATAAAAAAATTCTTTAGCAATTTTACTAAAAAAAATAAAAATAATTTAGAGATTGAAAAAGAAGATGACGCCACTATAGGAGAACCAGACCCCAAAGAAGAGAACCCTCTTCCAAGTGAAGCTCCGTCAGTTTCAGACATTGAAAAAGAAAACTTGAAAACTGAATTATTAAACACACAAGAAGAACTTTTAAAAGATAGTCAAGAATCAAAAAATAAAATTATAGAACAAACAATAATTGTAAATTCTTTAAACAAGGAACAATTAGAAGACCAAATTCAACTGAATAATCTTGAAATAAAAAAATTAAGGATACTAATAACTGAAGCAGAAAAAAGTAGCAACGAACCCGAGGTTCTAAAGTTAGAAACGGAAATAAGAGTATTGGAAGAAAAGCAAAACGAAATAAAAAATAAACTTATGGAAACTGAGAAAGTTTTGTTTTTCAATTCAAAAATGAAAGAATTGAGGATATTACTTAGTGAAGCAGAGAAAAGTAACAATGAGCCTGAGGTTCTGAAATTAGAAAATGAAATTAGAGACCTTGAAAATATACAAAATCCGAAACAAAAAATAACGGAAGAAAAAATAGAACAAAGCAAAACACCTCCACCGATACCAAAACCAAGAGAAAAGGTAGAATACCAATCTTTGTTAATTTACAATAACTTAAGCCGAAAAGAATATTTTGACTTTAAAAACCTTAAACCAAAAAATGTAAACCCGGAATATGCAAAAGAATACCAAGAACAACTTATCCTAAAAGAAAAAGCTTATCGTGAGTCAAAGAATAAAATAGTCACTGCTCTAGTAATGGAAGGCAGGCAACAAGAGGCAAAGGAGTTTTTAATGCACGAAGTTGAAATAAAAAGAAAAAATGATGTAGAAAATGGGGGACTGGGGCCAAAAATTAAACAAGGAATTAGTAATGGAATAGAAGCTTGGGATAAATGGGGTGTGGAACATACTGATAAAGAAGGAAATCTCGTAAAAGGAAATGTATTAAAAAGATTAGCAAAGATGGGTGTAAGTATGACATTGATAGGTCTTACTGCTTCTTGGTCCGTAGAGAAATTGGCAAATATTGGGGGTACAGCCACAGCATTAGATGGAGGCACTACATCGTACCTACTTAATAAACTAAAAATAGGATTAGGACTCGGAGCAATAATGGAAACTATCCCACCAAAACATAAAAAGTGGGTAGGAAAATTAGTTACAATGACTGTTATAGCGGGTGGAGCGACGTTAGCTATAGCTGGAGGAGGTCTTATGGCTGGAATGGCAGTCGGGGCATCTAGTGCTGTGGGTTATGGACTTTCAAAATTAGCTCAAGGAAGATTTTCTGAAAAGAAAATAGACGAGAGAGCTGAGAAAATGAAAACTGATAATACAATTAATGTTGAAAACATAGAGGAAGACTCTGCTGAGTTTGAAAGACAAGCAGAAGAAGCAATCATAAAAGCTGAAAATACAAGACTGAAGAGGAAATTAGCTGGGGCTACAGCTGCTTTAGTTGGTAGTGTGGCGACATTGGAATTTTCTGGAATGGTTCGAGACCACCAAAATGAATTAACTGAAAGTGAAAATATTAAAAATCAAGAAATAAATACCGTAGAAGAGTCGACAGTTGAGAGGTATGTGACAGTGGGAGATGGAGATGGAGTTACTCAAGCATTAAGTGAATTAAATAAAGGAGGTGCTGTGCCAAGTTGGTTTAGTGCTGAACTTGGACCAAATCCTACACCAAGTGAATTGGCACAATTTGCGAAAGATATTGATACTTACCGTCCTGATAGCCCTGAAGATAGTTTGGTCTTGCATAAAGGAGATAGTATAGGATTTAAAAACGATTGTTTAGTACTAGGGCGAGGAGGTGAAACATTTATTTTAGCAAAACCTGACGGAAGTGGTGGATTTACACAAGGAGATTGGCAAGAACAAATGACCAATGAGAAATTTATGGATACCATAGATACGATGCAGGAAAAAGAAGCCCACGAAAACCAATTGGTATCAGACTTAAACAGTCAAACAGAACAAGCTCCATCAACCTCACCGATGATAGACGACAATACAATGCCATATGAACCTATCACCACAAAACCAATCGC
>JAUPVJ010000039.1 GCA_030917145.1 Patescibacteria group bacterium | reverse complement strand
CATAACATTAACCCCCATGTGAGAAACAATCACAACTGTTTTTCCTTTATGTTCTGTCAGGATTTTATCAATTACTTTTTTAACTCTTTTTTCAACATTAAACCAACTCTCGCCAGTGTGTCCGCGTTTCGCCACATATCTGTCTTCCACAGAAAGAGCCAAGTAAGCGTCTCGCTCCTTTTTAATATTTAAATCATGAATAGTTTTTCCATCCCAAGTCCCACTGTCTACCTCGATAAGGTCTTCTACTGTTTCTACAGGAATCCCTCCAACATTTTTTGAAATTATTTCTGCTGTTTGTTTTGTTCTTAAAATAGGAGATGCGTAAATCAAATCGACACCTTCGTTTTTCAAAGCTTCACCAGCAACCCTTGCCTGCTTTTGACCTAATCGTGTCAAAGGAAAATCATTTACTTCATCAGTAAAGAGACCAATCAGGTTTTTTACACTTTGTCCGTGTCGGACAAAAATAATTTTTGTAATTTCTTCACCTGCGTTTTTCTTGAGTTCTTCTCGAGAACTGATAACCAAAGTATCTTTTCCGTCTTCGCTAATCCACACAGGAAGTGGTGTTCCCCAGAAACGACTTCGTGAAAGAGCCCATTCACGAGCACCTTCAAGCCAGTTTCCAAAACGTCCATCACGTAAGCCTTCAGGCACCCATTTTGTTCCAGCATTATTTTTAACCATTTGGTCTTTTATTTTTGGAGTGTCTAAAAACCAAGACGTCGATGCGTAGTTTATAAGCGGAGTATCGCATCGCCAACAATGAGGATAACTGTGGATGAATTTTTCTTTTGAAAACAAAAATCCGTTGTGAGCCAAGTGTTTAATTATCTCCACGTCTGTTGCCTGATGATCTTCTTTTGGTTTTACAAAAATTCCAGCAAAGTGAGTTACTTCTGGTTTAAAGTGTCCGCTCTTATCTACATGCTGAACAAATGGTAAGTTATTTTTCTTGCCAAGTTCCATGTCGTCAGATCCAAAAGCTGGAGCAATGTGTACGATACCTGTTCCATCTGTTGTCGTTACAAAATCAGCGCCGTAAATTTTCCAGCCGTTTTGTCGGTTTTCAAGTTTTTCATCTTTTATATAGTAATCAAAAACGGGTTTGTATGATTTACCGATTAAGTCTTTTCCTTTTAGTTCCAAAACAATTTCAAAAGATTTATCTTTCAAAACTTTTTCTGATAAAGATTTTGCGAGGATAAAAAACTCATTTTCAATTTTTACTTTTATATATTCAATCTCCTCCCCCACAGCCAAAGCCACATTTCCTGGAAGCGTCCACGGAGTTGTCGTCCAAGCCAAAACAAAAGTTCCCGGTTTATTAGAAAGTTCAAACTTCGCAATCACCGACAAATCAGTAATATCTTTGTATCCTTGATTAACTTCAAAGTTAGCAAGTGTTGTCTCACAGCGAGGACACAAGTGCATAGTCTTGAAACCTTTTGTAATTAAATCTTTTTTATAGAGTTCGCCAAAGATCCACCAGCCAGTTTCCATGAACGAAGGTTGCATACTCATATATGGATCATCCATGTCTACCCATCGCCCTACTCGTGGAATAGTTTCCTTCCAAACTTTCTCATATCGAAGAACACTGTTTCTTGCAGCTTCGTTAAACTTTTCAATACCGAAGTTTTCAATATCTTTTTTTGTGGCAAGGCCAAGTTCTTTTTCAATCAAGTTTTCAATCGGAAGACCGTGGCAGTCCCATCCCCATCGTCGCGCGACGTGATATCCCTGCATCGTCTTAAATCGTGGAATCACGTCTTTCATTGTTCCCGGAAGAAGGTGTCCGTAGTGTGGAGTTCCAGTGGCAAAAGGAGGTCCATCATAAAAAACAAATTCACCCTTCGGAGACTTTTTATCTAGACTTTTTTGAAAAATCTTCTTTTCATTCCAAAATCTAAGTATCTCTTCTTCTTTTAGAGCGACGTCACTTTTTTGGTTTTTAACCTCTTCATCTTTTTCCATAATAAACTTATCTTATCACAATGAAAGGTCTTTATAAAAGGGCGATTTTTATGTAAAAAATCTGGTAAAATTATACAAAAGCACACAACCATGAACATCTTCGGCAAGAACAATACGCCTGAGGAAGTCACCGACGATAAAAGAATGCTCCAGATTATCCAAAACACTTTGAAAAACAGAAACTCCACAACTCCCACTTCTCGGCTACGTGGCTTGTGTCGAGTCTCTTTTGTTCAGACGTACAAAGCAGAATTCAAAGGTGACTTCGAGTCGCTTTGGAAGAAAGCCAAAGGTCCAACATAACGAAGCAGTATAACTTACTGCTTCTTTTTTTACTTGACTTTTTACATAATATGTGATATAAAATAAAAGAACAAAAAACACATCTGTACCATGAACGGAGTTGAAGTGCGCGCAATCGACACCAGGAACGGAAACCTGTTCGTGTTTGAAGTAAACCAGAAGAACAATGCTGTTTACGGAGAGGGCTACTACGTAACACCTGATGGAGAACTGCTTAGGGTGGACCCCAAAACAAAAAAGGGTCCAAGGCGTAAAAGCGCCATGAGTGAACTCCACTGGGCAAAAAATGACTGGGGGCACGAGCTGAACGAGAGGGTGATAACTGGCCCTCTTGCGGAAAAACTGTCGAATCTGTTCGACAGCAGGATTCCAAAGAAGAGAAGCTTCGGACCTCGCGAGGGGAGAGAACTTAACCTGAGTCCATTCGCTGAACTCAAAACCCTGCTCGAAGCAATAGAGTGACGTCTCCCCCAAGTGGAGAACTTAAGAGCCCCGACCAAGTCGGGGCTCTTCTTTTTTACATCCTATCCGGAGATTCTATTCCTAGAAGATACAAACCATTTTTAAGAATGTACGTAGTTTTTTCTACTAACGTTAAATTAAAAGAAGAATTGTTGTTTTCTTTATCCAAAACTTTTGTATGTCCGTACCAAGAGTTAAATGCTCGAGCTAACTCTAAAAGGTAAATCGCCACATGGTGCGGAGCCCACGACGCAATAGAATTTTCTACAACTTCTGGGAATTTATACATTGT
>JAUPVJ010000038.1 GCA_030917145.1 Patescibacteria group bacterium | reverse complement strand
GTGTGCTCTTCCGATCTTTTTGCGCCCAGAGCTCCGAGTCCTGCTAAAATATTCCCTGTTGCAATTGTGTAGTTAGTGTTCAAAGGATCTAAAGATTCAGCAGCGAGAGCAGCTGACACAGCTTCACCCAAAAGAGCTTTTATGTTTTCTTCTGTTAAAGATTCCAAAGATTTTTCCCCCGCCCCCAAAGCTCTAAGTGTTAGAAAATCAACCTGAGACAGAATTGAATTATATAGTGGTAAATTTTTTACCTTAACAGCTTTAAACGCCAATTGATTTGCTTCAATAAACTGACCCTTGGAGAGAGCTGAGACCGCTTGGTTGGACAAGACCGATGCAACCATAATACGTCCAAACTCGTAAGCAAATACAATTGATGCCACCACAAGAATAATTGAAAAAATGCTTGAAAATTTAGATAATTTTGGAAAAGAAACAATCAAATCAATTTTTTTCATCACAACACCACCAGACGCAACCAAAAGCGCGACAGATATAGCATAAACAACAAAGAACAAAACAATCATTGAGTAATTGGGTACATAAGTAATTAGGTACACCAAAGCAAACAAATTCAAGAAAGCCACAGCTTGACGCACGTTATTCCATTCGTGAGTTGATTCATGATCTACTTTTAAAAGCCTGAGTGAAACCTTTACAGAAGAAAGAATTACTATAAGCCAAGCAATTAATCCCAAAATACCAGTTGTTGCTATCATTGTAGGTAAGTAACCTACACCATACGAGAAATCCACAGACCAAAAAGGCGTTGTGTTGAAATCTTTAGGTTTGAATTGACGCCAATCATAAAAGAAAGTTGATGGACCTGAACCTAGTAAACTTTTTTCTTTTAGCACATCTGAAGCAACGTTGAAAGTTGCAGACCACGAAGGTCTACCTTCTATATAATTAATACCTAATTTCTGAGAAGCAAAATTAGAAAAATTTGCACCAAAGAAAAACACTACAGTAGAAAATACAGCAACAGCGATAACTGGCATTTTATTTATTTTTCTAATCGTACCGTCTTCTAAGGCAACTAAATTTGTTTTTTTATAAGTAAATAAATAAAATTTAATCAAAATTACACCAAGTAAGAATAGATACAGAGGAACTTGAATTATTCCGAAATTTAACTTAAAACCTGAAACAATTATGACAAAGTACATAAATCCCATCAATGCATAAAGCCCAATTGAAAACGGGTGTGAATTTTTCCTATTCTCTAGCAAAGAAAAAATAGCTATAACCAACATTGAACAAAGAAGAGCGAAATCGTTCCATCTACCTACCAAAGTATCTATAGTTGCTGGTAAAGATCCAAAAATAGAAGTTACTTCTGGAAAGAAAAGCCTTAGCAACTGAAACACAGCTACAAAACCAAGAGAAGCAAAAAGTATAGAGATAATTATTTTTAAGCTTTTTTTTGTGTAAAAAAAGCCCATAATCAACAAAGAAAGAAGAGCGAAAATCAAAACAGCAAACACTGTATCGTTTTCAAATCCGTATCCAAAAAACGATAACTGCTTGTTCATACTTTGACTTGCTGAAATAGCATAGACAATAGGTAGCAAAAGTGGCGCAAAGAAAAAGAATGTTTTGGGGAAAACAATAATTTTGTTTCTGATTGTTCTAAAAAACAACAAAATTAAAGAGACAATAACTAACGTTCCCAAGAACACAGATTTAGAATGAGAAAAAGACAAAAAACTACTAGGAATTATAAAAATAGGAAAAATCCCTACCACAAGTAGAAGTAGCATGCGCACACCAGCAGAAAGAGAGTCCTTTTTTAGCGCAGCCGTGTTCGTACTATTTTCGTTTGGATTCATAATTTATTTATCAAGTTAAAGTTTTTTCTAAAATCTTTGTCAACATTTAAAACCATTTTATCACACAAAGAAACAAAAAATAAACGAAGCCTGTGGAAGAATATAAAACAAAAAATCCCCCGAAGGGGATGCGTACTCATAAGCCGAATTCTGTTTTTAAATAATCATTTATCTAGGTTTGTTGTCACCAACAAACTCAAGCGATTCTTCCTACCCGAAAGCAGGACACGATCTTGCACACAAGTAAGGGTTTAGCCGTTGCATTTTTATGTTTCCATAAAACTCACCCCGCAAGGGGTGCTCGTTTTTTTCAAAACAAAGCGTCTCTGTTCGCACCTCGAGAATTACTTCTGGCAGGCGTTACCTGCTACTTTTGCCAATTTGCATCAGCTATGTGTTCGGACTTTCCTCTCCAAGGTATTAGCCTTAGAGCGATTATTCGATACGCATTTTAATTATACCACAAAAAATTAAAAAGTAAAAGTCAATTTTTATATTTTAGGACAAACAAACTGATCCCCTATTTCTACTTCACTAGAGATAGAGCCCATAGGTAATTCCACTACGTAAAGAGCGGGGACTTTTGGTGTAAAAGTTTCTGGGTATGAATCAGGACTAGCCGATTTAAAAGCCACAGCTTTACAATTCTCATCAAGCCATAAAATATCAATTGAAAAATTCATGTCCTTCATCCAAATACCTTGCTGTTCCAAAGTATCAAATTTAAAAAACATACCAGTATTTGGTAACAGTTTTTCCCTACCACTTAAACCCTGCTGTCTTTTTTGAGGGGTATCAGCAACCAAAAGCTCATAGAGATCGCTATACAAAACCATACTTGTACGCGTATAAGACTCGCGCAGATTTTTATATTCAAATTTAAAAAAATAGTAACCAACCAGAGCAAGTACTAATATGGCGAAAAAAAATAAACTAGATTGTTTTCTTCTGTGGAACATTACTTAATTTTACATTGTCTGCATGAATTTGTGAACCGAAAAATTTACTACCAAAAATATCAAAGTCCAAACTTGGCTTTGTGCTGAAAAACTCCACCTTACCTTTTTTAGAAAGCTTTTCTTCTATCTCTATATGTCTCTTTAAATAATCTTTGAATTTAACAGCAACAATAGACCCTTCACTAAAAACTTTTACTTTTTTTCCAATATTTTTTTTAATCACAGAAGATAAAAATTCATAGTGAGTGCAACCCAAAATCAACGCATCGATTTTTTCTTTTTGTAGACACGAAAGATAATCCCTTACCGCGACTTCCGCCTCTTTACTTTTTTCTTTACCGGACTCCACAAGAGGTACAAGAAGTGGGCAAGCAACTTGGTTCACAAAAACCTGTGGTTTTCTTTTTTGTATCTCTTTAACAAAAGTACCTGACCGCACAGTCGCATTTGTAGCCAATACAGCAATTTTTTTATTACTCTTTTCTTCTAACACCTTTTCCACAGTTGGAATAATTACTCCTAAAACTTTTTTGTCAGGGAAATATTTTGGTAAGAATTTTTGTTGAATCTCCCTAAGGGCTTCACTCGAAGCACTGTTGCACGCAAGCACCACAATCTCACAACCAGAATTAAACATAAAGACCAAAGCCTCTTTTGTAAATTTCAAAATTGTAGCGTGTGATTTTTCACCATATGGAGCCCTAGCCGAATCTCCCAAATAAACATAATCATATTCTGGAAGTTTTTTTACGATATGTTTTAAAATAGAAAGTCCACCAAAACCAGAATCGAAGACTCCGATTTTTCCTTTTTTTACTAATTTACTTTTAGAATTCATATTCTTTTCCGATTTCTAGAGCTACAAAATCAATTCCATTTTCTTTCAAAACATCTTGAGGGTGTCTTTTGGTAATAGCGATACCGATGTCGTTATACATAATATCGTGAACAGGAAATGCTAATTTCGGATTCACAGTTAAGGCGAAATTGATTGCGTCTTTGATCCTAAGCCACCCACCTCCAACAGGCAGTGCAAGCACGTCGACTTTTACTTGGGGCACAAAAAACGAATCTCCAGGATAATACAACTTATCAGCAATAAAATATCCAGTATTCATCACCTTTCCTCGTTCTTTATATATCTCTTCATGCTCTTTACCAAAACCACTAAATTTTATCCCTTTGTATTCAAAAATTTGTGTATCCTCTACAATTTCCACTCCAGTAATCCCTTCTTTTTCTAGAAGAATATTTACTGCGGAGTTAGTAATAATTTGTACTCGTGGATTATTTTCTAAAATATTTTTAACTGATTCAGCATGAAAGTGATCTATATGTTCATGAGTAATTAACACAACATCAATATTTTTTAAATAATTTTGAGCATCAGTGTAAGCTCCAGGATCGGTTAAAATCCTGGTTCCATTTTCTTCGATAAGTAAACAACAATGTCCTAATTTAGTTATTTTCATCCCGTTAGAGATAGGAAGCGCTTTATTCGATTTGCAATAAAACGTTTACCCATCCCAGATTTTAAATATAATTCTCTCGATCGAGCATCATCTTCATTTAAACATGCTTCATAATAAATAAGCTCAAAAGGACCTCTACCTTTTGTATATGTCGACATTCCATTAGAATGTTGCCACAAGCGCTTCCGTAAAATCCTTCGTTACTCCAGTATACAACATTTGATTCTTTTTGCTTTTTAGAATATATGTGTAGAACATAACTCTTTGATCTCTAACGGGATTCTAATTCTAGACACACAGAATTCATACAGTACCTTTTTCCAGTCTTTGTTGGACCATCAAAAAAAACATGCCCGAGATGCGACCCGCAATTCGCACAAACCGTTTCAGTTCGTACCATTCCAAAACTTTCATCACTAACTTCTTTTATTGCTCCAGGCAAAGCTTCATCAAAAGACGGCCAACCTGTTCCTGAATCAAACTTTGCATCACTTTTAAAAAGATTGTTTCCACAAACAGCGCAATTATAAAAACCTTTAGAATCTTCGTGCAAAAGTTTTCCAGAAAAAGGAGCTTCAGTACCTTTTTCTCGAGCAACTTTAAAAAGTTCTGGATTTTCTTTTTTTAAATCTTCATCTGATTTCATTTTTTGTTTCAATCTACCACCCATTACCCCGCCTGCCATCGACTGAAGCCTGTCTCAGGCAATGGCGGGCAGGCTATCACCTGCAACCTTCTTGCTACTGAAACCTACTTCCCAAAAAATTAATTACAGAAAGCCAAAGTCTTTTTTTATTTATATCTCTCTTTACTCTGTCTAAATGCTTCTGCAAACCTTCTGGAGTTTTGTGCCCAAGCATTCTAAAGATTGAAAAATTTCTGACATCAATTCCACAATAAACTAATACCCCAACTACCCAAGTTGGCACAAAAGGAAATCCCAAAAGCGCATAAAGCCAAATAGGCATGTCACAAGTCACGTACACACGGGCAGTTTTCCCTTTCAAAAGTCCAATTCTTTTTCCGTCTATATATCTGTAAGCAAAACGAGAAGTAAAATTTTGATCAAGAAAATTTTTCATAATCGCAGGCATAGAGACCCACCAAACAGGGTGTACAAATACCAATTCGTCAGCTTCTGTAATCTTTGCTTGAATTGCATCTTTCACAGGATCCGATGGAAGTTCCCGAATATTTTCAAAACGAAGAAAATCCTGCTTTAAGTCAGTTTTATAGAGATCTAAAATCTCAACCTCAACTCCACTTTTTTCTCTCTCTGTTTTTATAACCCCTGCAATAGCGTGAGTAAATCCCGTACTTGAAGGATGCGCTGTAACAATTAAAGTTTTCATTTAGTTTTTACTTTCTTTTAATATAATCGAAACCTTAGTCCCCTGACCCTCGTCACTTTCCATTTTAAACACTCCACCAGAACCTTCAACTACATTTTTTACAATAAAAAGTCCTAGTCCTGTACCATATGTATTTTGCTTTAGCGCATTGTCTGCTCGATAAAATCTTTCCCCCACTCTACTAAAGCTTTCCTTTGGAATACCGATTCCCCTATCTTTGATTTCAATTGCAAATAAACCACCTTCCGAAACTTTAGACGAAACCGTCACAACCCCATCAGGAGGACTATATCTTATAGCATTGTCCACAACACTAAGGAACGCCATTTTAATTTTATCTTTATCTCCTAAAACAAGTTTTGATTCTGGGATATCCTTAAACTCTATTTTTATAGAAGTAATTTTTGCAACTTCTTCCAACTCTTCAATAACTTTTTTCAAAACTAAAATTACATCGAATGGAGATTTCTCAAACTTTAATTCTCCACCCATAATATCGTCCGCCAAAAGAATTTCATTGATAGTTTTATTCATTCTTTCATTTGCATTGTAAGCATCTGTAACAATCTTCTTTTGATCCTCACTTATTTTTCCAGCATCACCATCTTTAAGCATAGAAAGTCCCCACTTAATACTAACGAGCGGGGTGCGCATTTGGTGAGCGATAAGATAAATAAACTCACTTTTTTTCTGATCAAGTTTCTTTAACTCTTCATAAGCTTTGCGCAACTCCTCTGTTCGATCGTTTACTTTCTTTTCCAAATCAGAAGTCAAACCTTCGAGTTCGGTTGTTTTTTCTTTCACCCTTGCCTCAAGCTCCCCTTTAGAAAGTTTTGAAAGCCATTCGTCTAAAGAAAGCACTCTTTCTGGAATAATCTTTATAACATCAGAAACAAATTCTGTGCTGTAAAAATTTTGTAGTTTAGAGAAAACATCATTAAAAAGTTTTTTTGTAATCGCTGCTCCAAAAGAAACTTCGATTCTTTCTGACAAAACCTCAAACAATACTCGAAATATCGAAATCAATTTTTCTTCTGAATAAGAAGGATCGGAAAGGAAAGCGCGGTTGAATTCTTCAAAATCAAAACTTCCCTCTTTAATTAAGACGGAAGAAGTTTCATTGTCTTTTATGATCACTTTGTAAATATCAACAAGAGCTTGGTCACCTAAGTTGCTTGATACATACCCAGCAATCTCATTTAAGAAACTTTCTGCCAAATAGGCAAATCTTTCTTTATCAGTACCAAAAATTACATAAATTTCTCTTTCTAAGACATCTTTATTTACACTGTCTCGAATTTTTCTTCGTAAACTGTCAGCGGTTAATTCTCCCGCCTTTTCTATAGAATGCCGATTGATCAAATAGTTTTCCCAATCAAGATACAATTTTACATAGGCTTCGTTTTTATTTCCATGAGAACTTATCGTCTCTAAACGATAGGAAAAATCATCACGAACACCAGATTCAGTGGTCAACTCTTTTAAAACAGAAAAAACTTTCTCTATTTCCAGATTTTTATGTGTATTATTTTTCTCTAGAGAAAAAAGACTACTTATGCTTTTAATAAATTTCATTCTTTGGGGAAAAATTTAAAGCAATCTTATAAACACTAAGAGCGAACAAACAACCAGTTAAAGTAAACAATGCATCCCCAATATCTCCTGTGTAATAAATTCCCTGATCAACACGTGCACTAAAAACAAGGTCAGAAGCTACCATACTCACAAGAGCAAGCACCAAAAACAAAAGACCTCCTGTCATTTTCCCTCCAGAAAGTCGGAGAATCACAACAGCTAAAGCAATTAAAATCGCATCAGCAAACGCATAAAGAAAATCAAACAAAGAAGTAGTAAGTGGGGAGTCTAGAGAAATCGTAGGAAATTCGAGACCAGCAAGTTTAAACAACAGAAAACCAGAAATTAAACCGAGGATCAAAGCTTGCACTATAGAAGTTTTTCTTAAACCTAAGGTAAAAATTTTCAACAGATGAATTGAAGCGTAGATAACTAAAGGAATATAGAGAATGAAAAAAATATCGGCTAAAGAAGGGTAAGGAATTTCAATTTGTAAAATAGTTTCAAAATAAAACCAAGTTACAAAACCCATCGCAAGAGAGGCACAGGTAAGACCAAGAGCAAGGAGAGCTTTACCCACAGAACTGTCTTTTGAGATTCTTGTTCTACCTATAAACGCAACAACAGCACCTAAAATATACGGAAGGTTTATGAGAAAAATTACATTGTAATTTTTAAAATCATTCTGAGCCACTTCACCTGATGTGATCAAAGCATTGGTCACAAACAAACCAAAAACATACCATCCTGCCAATACCAGAGTCGTAATAATTGCGCTTTTTTTTGTGAAAATCATGCCACTATTGTAACATTTTTAAAATTTAGGGTCTATTTCAGTTGTGCACATGCCACAAAATAACCATTTCCTTGACTCATTAGCTCATAGTTACCAAAAACCTTCTCAAAGTTCTTTTTAATGAAAAACTCAAGGCCTGCAATTGTAACCACCACGATCTTTCCATCTTTTTTTAAATGATCCTTTGCCTCCCCAAACAGGATCCAAAAAAACTCTTTAGAAACTTTCGCTGGAAGATTGGAAATAATTAAATCAAATTTTTTATTTCCTTCTACATGAGAAAAACCATTTGAGAGCACCGCTTTGGCATTTTTTATTTTATTTAATTTCGCGTTTTTATTTGCGTAATCTACCGCTACAAAATCTTTATCTACCATCAAAACCTCACCGCTAGTTTTTTTAGCTAAAGCAAGTCCAACTGGACCATACCCACAACCCATATCTAAGATATCAGCGTCCAAAGGTAATTTTATAGACTTAATCAAAGCAATGGTACCTTCATCTATTTTTTCAGGAGAAAATAATCCCCAAGTAGTATGGAAAATAAAATCCTCTCCCAAAAACTTGGTTTTAATTTCTAAATCTTTTTTTAAATCTTCCAGAGGAAACTGAGGCATTTTATTGAACAATTTCAGTTTTTGCACTTTCTTCAGGATGCACAAAGTTCTTTGCAATCAAGTATATTCCAGCACTCATCACACACGCAGACAAAAAGTAAACATGATCTGCAATATCGGCGATCGCGTGCGTTCCAGCTTCGATTCGATAGAAAAATACTAGATCAGCGACAACGTTAAAAACAAGACCAAAAAGATAAATGAGCATACCTTTAAAAATCTTCCCTCCCGCAATCGATAGTGCCAATACAACAATTGCAATAAGAACAATGTCTGTAAAAGCATAGAAAGTATCGAACAAAGTTACAGCAAGAGTTGAATCTTCTGATATTTCAGGTAGTGAAAAAATTCCAAATTGAATTGTTAAAAAAGAAGCAACAGCAACCCATAAAACAGACTTTGAGATCGTTTTTTTAGTAAGAGCAAAAGAAAAAATTCTAAGAAGGTTTAAAAGTCC
>JAUPVJ010000037.1 GCA_030917145.1 Patescibacteria group bacterium | reverse complement strand
TGCCCGTATGATTCTTCGAGAATTTCCGGAAGGGGAAGAGAAATTTCCTGGAATTAAAGAGGCGTCTACGGAATTTCTCTCTACTGGAAAACTTCCAGACGAAAAAACTTGGCAAGATTTTCCTGATACAGTTTTCTTAGGAGTAGGTGGAGGTCCTTTTGATGAACATGCAACGGGTAAGAAAGAACGAACAGAAAATGAGGTCTGCGCAACGCTTGTAGCAAAATATCTTGGTGTAGAAAATGTGCGAGCGCTTCAAAAAATACTTTTCTTTGTAAAAAGGGAAGATCTGGAAGGGATCAAGGTGAAAAACGAGTTGCCAATGATCATAAAGTTTTTACACCAAGCTCATAAAGAAAACCCTGAAGAAGTAGCGAGGTGGACTGAGCTTGCTTACAAAGCTTATTTTGAAGAAGAAAAGAAAAATACAGATAGTTTTACCGAAGAGGAATTTGAAGTATATAAAAAAACTTGGGAACCTTTGACTCTAGAAAGCGCAACAAAACTTTTGCGAGAACACAAGGATTTTTCTTGGTGGAAAAAGTTTGTCGACGATGCGATGCTTTTTCGAGAAAGACAATTTGATGAAGCAAAGTTTGAATTTAGACAGAGAGGGAAGACAGAAAAAATAATTGCTTCCGACGGAAAACCTGTGGTTGTGTCTTTTGTTGAATCAGACAATGAAGAGATGAATAAATTTGTGCGATCTATTGGTTCGCATGTAGTGGTGCAAAAGAATTCTCGAGGAAACTATGCAGTAATGACTGATCGAAAAAGGGGAGTAAATCTTTCTTATGCTTTTATGTTGCTTCGTATGGCTGAAGAGCATTACCGCGCGCTTCCAATTCAAAAAGATGAAACACTTTTACAAAAAGAAGGTTACTTGGAAGGAGAACCTTTTTGGTATCTTTTTCATACAAAAGATATGGGTTTCAATGGGTCACTGACAACAAAAGACATAGAACCTACAAAGATTCCCGCAAATAAAGTTTTTGAGATTATAAAAGAGGGATTGAAACAAAAAATAAAATAATTTATGAGTCACGAAGAGGTAAAACAATACATTGGAGTTTCTAAAGAAGCAGGATTAAGTCCAGAAGAAAGAAGAGAACTGTTTGATCTTTCAAAAGAAACTCCAGAAGAAGTTGTTAAAAGTTTTTTAGATATTTTTTCTAAAAGAGAGGATTTGTCTGTAGATGACACTATGAAATTGGGCGGGTATATAATGGAACGCAGTAGTAAATCGGAAACACCTGTTGTTTTAAATGAAAATGAAAAAAGATTAGTAGAAAAAGCCGTTGAGTTTATCGAAAGGTGGATTGAGTCTGGCAATATTTCTGATTTTGAAATTGGTGACAATAATTATCAAAAATATTTAGCCGCACTTACTTTTATTGTAAATCAATTGTCAAAGCTTGTGGAAGTGGAAACAAACAAAGATATTGTTTTTAATGAAGAACCTTTTGAGAAATTATATTTAGAAGTTGTTTCTTCTATCCCAGAGTATTTTGATGAAGAAAGAATTAAAGAAATTGCTTTAGGTTTAAAAAAAGAGGAAGAAGCTTTAGTTTTAAAAATTGAGGAATTAAAACAGCAAAATAAGATATCAAAAGACTCGATGTCAGGTTTGATTCAGAAAGTTAGGAGTGATTTTATATCGGGATTCGAAAAAATTTCAAAACAAATTAAAAAACAGGGCATAGAAAAAGTAAAAAGAATATTAGAAAGAGCGGGAGTAAGCTCAGTAATAACTAGAGTCCTTACGGGTGACGTCACTTTAATTCAGTCTTTGAAAGAAGAAAAACGTATTTCTGAAGATGATTTAACCTATCTTTTATTTTTTGTACATGGGTTAAATGAGGATGAAAAGAAACTGTTTAATTTTTTAGCAGTTAAAGAATCAGACAAAGCCAATGAGTATAGTTCTTTAAATGCAAAGTCTAATCAATCTGAAAATGAAATACTAAAACTACAGATTGATTTAAATAATTGTAGAAAATCTTATAAAAAGATTAAACATTTACAACATAATATACCCTTTGTAAGACAAAGAGTAGCTTTTTCCGCAAAAAAAGTAAGACAGGAGTTGATTCAAAAAAATAAATTACCATATTTTTTGAAAGCAGTGTTGGTTGCAACAGAGAGACAAAGAAGAGGGGAACAGGAAGGGTTTCATGCACATATAAATCCATGTGATTGGGTGGACCAACTCCAAACGCGTTCCAGGGGCGATTTGCCGTTTTTTGATTTTAAAAATTTTCCCACTGACACATTTCCGGCTCAAGTTCACTTATTGCACCGTTTTTTGCCTTTTGCGGCTCTCACAGCTTCTTTTTTAAGAGATAAGAAAAAGATTGACTAATTTTAATTATATGCTATAATTGTAGGGATAAGATCTTTGATAAAGAATCTCTAAAACCAGCAGTATTTTGGGCTTTTTTGAGCCTAAAACACTGCTGGTTTGTGTTAAACCTAGGCAGTACCAACCACCAACATACCACCACTACACCTATATGAACGCAAATCCATTTGAACTCGCGCTAGGCCAAATGGCCTCCAGCGGTCAAATCGCCGAAGCTTACCGGCCAGACCGGGGGACTTGTCTCCCGGTACCAAATAAAGGCGGCGGGAGAGGGTATTTCTTCCGGCTCTCCTTCAAGGCACTCGATGTGCCCGCGCTGCAAGCGATTGGGCACCAATTCCAAGCGGGAACTGTGCTTGCTGGTGCAATTACGCCAGAAGGGCTTCCGACGGCGCCGATGGTTTACAATCCGGCGTCCCGGGACAAGACCCGGATCGAAGCCGCTCACAAGAGTAGGCACGGTCACGTGGCGTCCGGAAGGACGTTTGCCGACCGGGTCATGACCGCCAAATGGAACCCAAAGTGGCACAATGTCACAATGGGTGCGCTCCTTCCCGCTCTTCAAGAGCGTGGATACGAGTGTTGTGCCGCGTTTTCTCAGGCCGTCTTGCCTCGGCCCGGTGCCCAGCAGAACCCTGAGGACATGGCGAAAATGATTGTGAAATGTGCGCCAGGTGCCGAGAAGACTGTCACCGACGCCATGATTCCTCAGATCGAAAGGGCGTTTCGGGAGGGCCGAGCGCTTGAAGACCTGCCGACTCGTTGGATCCGCCTCTGCTTTGTGGAGGCGTCCAATAAGGAGGCGTTGCTGGGAGCGGCAGCGTATCTCGAAGAAGAGGTCGGGCTCGGGCTCGGCGATGGCAACGAATACCTCTCTCACTTCGAAGGTGTCTTGAAGGCTC
>JAUPVJ010000036.1 GCA_030917145.1 Patescibacteria group bacterium | reverse complement strand
GCGAACTTGTAACCACGGCAAGTAGTTACGATCACTTTTTACCTGAAGAGGGAATAGAAAAATTCTTAGAAAATGTCTCTCTTGCAAGTGACCAAGACGATCTAAAAGAAGAAAAAGAGGCTGTACGATTTATGACAGTACACGCTTCAAAAGGACTAGAGTTTGATTACTGTTTTATTACAGGACTCGAGGAAGATCTTTTTCCTCACACAGGGCTCTCTGACTCTCCAAAAAACATAGAAGGAAAAGAAGAGGAAAGAAGACTTTTCTACGTAGCACTGACTCGCGCTCGGAAAAAAGTTTACCTCACCTACACACAAATGCGTACAATTTTTGGAAGTCGAAAATCAAATATTCCTTCTGAGTTTGTTTTAGACATCGATGATGAATTTATAGAAAGAGAAAATGGAAGTAGCAACACAGGGCGAGAAAAGATTGTTTATTTAGAATTCTAAGAGTTTTGTGGTAAAACTAAGCCACATATGATTCACAGACCAAAAAAATCTTTAGGGCAAAATTTTCTAAAAGACCAGTCGGCACTACGTGCAATGGTTTCAGCTTCTGAAATCACTGCGAAAGACACAATCCTTGAAATAGGGCCTGGAAAAGGAGCTTTGACTTCAAAACTCTTAGAGACCGGAGCGGAAGTTATAGCAATAGAAAAAGACCGGGATTTAATTGAGCCTCTAAATGAAAAGTTTTCCAAGGAAATTAAAAATAAACAATTTTCTTTGGTTTGTGACGATATATTGCAAATCGATCTAAAAAAATTAAAACTAAAAAATTATAAACTTGTAGCAAACATTCCTTACTACATAACAGGGGAGATACTAAAAAAATTTCTTGAAACAGAAAAAAGTCCTAAAAAAATAACCCTTCTTGTACAAAAAGAAGTCGCAGAAAGAATTGTCGCCAAAAACGGAAAAGAAAGCGTTCTCTCTATTTCTGTAAAAATTTTTGGAACCCCAAAGTATATTCAAACTGTAAAAGCAAGATTTTTTTCTCCGGCTCCAAAAGTTGATTCTGCAATAATTGCAATTACTCCATTTGAAAAAAGTAAAGTTTCAAACATTGAAAGCTTCTTTCCATTTATAAAAGAAGCGTTTAAAAGTAAAAGAAAAACTATTTTTAACAATCTAAAAAGTACTGCTTTACCAAAAGAAAAGATTTTAGCAGTCTTAGAAAAAGTTTCTATAAGTGAAAAGACACGCCCTGAAGACATATCAGTGGAAAAGTGGATCGAGCTCTTTAAAGAAATATAAATTTACTGCGAGGTACCAACTCCAGGCCTAAATCCAAACATACCATCGTATGGCACAACCTCACAGCTAGTTCCATCATACATTTCGCAAAGCCCTGCTTTAGTACGAGGCTCGTAAGTTCCCAAAAGATAAACAGAAGAAACAATATTAAAGTGTGAGAAAAGAACAGAAACTCCTGGTACATAAACTAATTTTTTTACTTTGAGAGTTGCATAATCATAAACCAATACATATTGATTTGGTGGTGTACAAGAACAAGGAATGGTAGAGAGGCGTACCCCTCCAAATGGTGTTTCAGCAGGGGACACGAGAGAAGTAACTTCAGAAACTTGTCCCAAAGAAACAAGAGGAAAGACTGCTGAAATTAAAATATAAATAATTTTTTTCATATTATTTTTCAAAAATTACTTTTGTTTTTTTGGCAAAACTAGAAACTCCACTACTTTCAACAGTCATAGAAATAGGCACTTCAATTTTTTCACCACTTCCTCCAAGAGTTTTTTGCATTGAATCAAACATGTCATCAAAAAAATCAAAACCATCGAGTTCGTCCATAGTGTCTTTGATACCTTTTGTATAAGGAATTGAAAAAACAAACTGTAAAGTATTTTCGGAGACAACTGTTGGAACAATAGTTGTTTTACCAAAATTTCCAGAAAAAATAACTTTTGAATCAGGAGAAAAATTCTTTCCCTTAAGCGTTACAGTCTGACCTTCTTTTACTTCCAAAAAATCTTCTAGAAAAATTTCTGGTAAAAGAGTGCTTTGGGGCGGGGGAGTAACTGTGTAAGTGGTTGGGGCTGTGGATGAAAAGTTAGTAACTCCACCGGACAATTCATTTAGTTTTTTAAGTGAAGATAGGCCAACATACCCAGTCCCTGACAAAAGCCCTAAGGGGCTTAAGATTTCATTTCTATATTTTTCTTGGAAACGCTTCACTGCATCTTTTGTCTTTGCTCCAAAAAAAGCTGTTTCACTGCCTAATGATCCTGGTCCAGAAGGTGCGACTTGCGTTGAAACATCTTGATTTAAAATCTTTTGTAAAAAAACCACATCTTCTCCCGATACACCCTCTGAAAGATTCCTCCCAAAAGAAAAATTTATTGTGGTGACAGCAAAAACAAAAGAATTTTGAAATAGAAAAACTGCAAAAACAGAAAACAAAATGAGAAAATATTTTTTTGAACTTTCCATATCATTAATCTTACTACATAAATTACCTAAAAAAACCTCTTGTGATATTATATTTATACGAAAAGCCTTAAATTAAAATTTTGAAAACAAATAAGCCTTTAAACAAAAAAACTGTCGCCTTTGCAATTATTGCTTTTGCAATAGTTTTTTCTATAGCTTTCACAAAACTTGAACCAAAATTACAACTTGTTTCAAAAATCAAAGGTTCTGTAACAGCAAAAAACGACTCAACACTTACAAACCTTGAAATCAATACAGGTACAATAAAAAGCGATGTCGACACTGATTCTGACGGGCTTTTAGACTGGGAAGAAGACCTTTTTGGCACAATGCGTGACAAAAAAGACTCCGATGGGGATGGAACACTAGACGGAGATGAAGTAGAACTTGAAAGAAACCCGGCTATCTCTGGGAGCGACTCACTTTCACAAAAATCAGCGTCAATAAATTCAAAGAAATCAAACCTCTCAGAAAATGAAAATGATTTCATAAAGAGCCTTTTAACCGCTTCTTACTCACTAAAAAATGGTAATTCCGGCGAAACCGTAGAAGAAGCTACTGCAAAATTAACCTCAATTGCTGAAAAAAGTTTTACTTTCAAAAAATATAATTTTGCTGATTTACGCTCAATAAACACTGTTTCAAACGAAAATTTAAGATTCTACGGTTCAGCTTTTGCGACTGTTCAAGTAACCCTACTGACCGATATGGCCAAAAACCAACAGGCAATCGCAACTAATTTAAAAATTTTAGGAGATATTTACGCAAAAGCTGCTAAAAACCTAAGTGAAATAGCCGTACCGAGCGATGTTTTAAGTATTCACTTAAAAATAATCAACAATTACAGCACCGTTGCTTCTGCTTACTATGCATTTGAAGAGTATAGAGAAAATCCAATCAAAGCAACAGTTGCAATTCAGGCTTTTTCAGACGCATCTGAAAATCATGAAAATGAGGTAAAAACTATTGCTTCGTATTTACAACAAAATGGTATTATATATTCATCACAAGAAGTAGGAGGCTACTGGAATAGAATTTTAGAACTTTCTCAGTAATAATCATGTTTCAAAAACATTCAAAATTTATCTCAACTATTGTACTTTGTGGACTTATATCTTCTTTTTTAAATCCATTTGTAGCCACAAAAGCCCTTGCGCAAGCGTTACCAACCGAAACAGGTAACGATGCAGCTAGTAGTGCTCTTTTTCCCTCAGGAAACAGCGCGCAAGCAACTGGAAATGTTACCAGTACCGATGTTTCTCCAGGAGTAGCGCAGTCAGTCGGCGCAGCTGTGGGCACGTGTTCTGTTGGAGCGCTTTTGGGTAGCATTGTTTCAAACTACCTACAAGTAGCGATCGGCACCTTATTAAGGGGGGCAACGGATTTCCTTTCTTCTTCGATTACTTCAACTGTTTCTAGTGCTGTGACGATTATAGTTCCTAGAGTGCCCGTGAAAGACGACTACGTCTCTGGAAATACCGCTGACTTAGTAAACAAAGAAATTGCGGCTGGCCAAGGGCAAAGATACGACATAATTTCTGGCCTCACCAAAGAATTTATTAAAAATCCTTCTTTTGACGCTTTCGGCTTTTGTCTTGGAAATGCAATCATCAGATATATTGGAGACGCAACTGTTGCTTGGATTCGTGGGGGATTTGATGGAAACCCAGTATATGTAGATAATCCAGAAGCTTTTTTCAAAAACATTGCTGATGTAGAGGCGGGAGCATTTGTAACGAACGTTGCAAATGGGGTAGGAGTAGATATCTGTGCTCCTTTTAAAGTTCAAGTAATTCTAAACACATTACAAAGATACTCACAAAACGGATATGGGAACAAAGCATCTTGTAGTTTAAGTCAGATTAAAAACAATTACGAACAATTTGTGGGAGGGGACTGGAATTCAGGAGGGTTCCCAGGTTGGCTTGAACTTATTCAGCACCAAAACAACCCTTATGGAGCAACGTTTTTAACCAGAATGGAACTTGCAAGACAGCTAGAGTCTCAAAAACAAATTCAAGAAAAGAAACTCGACAGAAATAGTGGTTATCAGACAATTACAGTTTGTGACAAAAAGAGAGCGGACGGAAGCTTCGACCCAGCAAGTTGCAAAGATCAGACTCCGGCAGGCTATGTAAAAGCCCAAGTTGAGGCTCGTGCAGAAGCTCCACTTCTAAGACTGACGTTGGCAGATGAATTTGATGAAATTGTTACCGAACTTGTAAATCAGTTTGTAAAAATCGCCATCGACAAGATGCTTCAGGGGTCAAAAAACTAAATTTTAAAAATAAAAAACTCTCTTGAATTTTAAAAAATTCAAGAGAGTTTTTTTGTAAAACAATTCACATAAATTTAGCAAAATTTTTAAACCTTTTATGATATAATTTTCTTATCACGATGAAACATTGTGCCTTCTTTTTAAGAGAAAAATTTACCAAGACATTTTTTGTATCTGTCTTTATTTTGCTTGGTTTTTTTCTACGAACAGAAAGTGCTTTTGCGATCACCGAAGTAGATATTGTTGATATTCAAAACGAACAGCGAACCACTTTTAAGGCTTATAAATTGACCGATAATTTTTATAGTATAAAAAATCTTCCACCACAAACTTTTACTGCTGGAAAAACTACTACAGGAAATACCTACAAAATTGGAACCGTGTCTAATGACCAATCTCAAACCAGAGTATCTTACAATTCAAATGGCACACCCAACACATCAGATGATTACGTTGAATCTATAGAGACATGGAAAGATGGAAAGTACTATAATTTTAGAAATTTAAAGATATCGCAAGACGCAGGAATTACCAATGGGATGCTTGCTCCGGTGCCAGCGAATGAAAGAGTTTACAAAAACCAACAAGAAGCAAGTGGTGTATATAATCAAAACTACACCCAAAAATACTCAGCATTATTAAATCAAACTCAACAAGATTTTAACCTTCAATACAATCAAGGTCAGACACTTTCTACAAACATAGATCTAAATGATTCCTCTTCGCAATTTGCTACAGATTGGAAAAACAATCTTTATAAATTAATTGATGACCCCACCCTTACTACAGCTGAAAAAGAAGCTATATTGAACGCAACAAAAGCAAGTTACGAAGGAAGAGCAACCCCTGAACAAAACGCACTCCTAGAAATAGTTTCGCAACAAGAAGAAAACAAAAATACAATAAAAAAAATACAAGAGGGTGGTAAAGATAAATACGTTTCCAACTCTTACAAATCAGCCGTTGACATAGGTGAGTCAGCTGAAG
>JAUPVJ010000035.1 GCA_030917145.1 Patescibacteria group bacterium | reverse complement strand
CTTTTAAAGTTTCCCTCAGATTATGCTTTTTGTTGCCCTGTGTCAAACAAAAAAACCTGACTCACGTCAGGTTTTTATAAATTGAGAGCATTTCCGATTTAAGGTTTTTTCGATTTACCTTCTTGTTATCAATCTTGTAATGGTCTTCTAGCAAAAACCATGCCTTCCATCTTCTTAAAAAAATTTTTTGATCTTCTGGAAGAAAACTATCATTGAATACTAAAAGTTGCTTTATGAAATAATCCATCGCAGATCGGCGAGCATCCCACACTTTTGTTTTACTACCAGAGAAGGATTTTGCATATACTTCATCAAGCGAATCCATAATCACATTACGTAGTTTTTTTCTGAAGTCTTCCGTGACAAGTTCAAAGCCCAAAGTTATGACAATTAAAGTCTTGGCATTTGTGGATACAATGAATGCATCGTCACCATCATGTCTTGAAAAATTTCCTGAGAATATCTCTACAAAAATATTTGAAAAAATTCCAAGAAAAACTTCATCCATAAATTCTTTCTTGTCTATATTGTGACCAGGAATTACAGCTACACTATAGTCATGATATTCTCTCTTTATCAGAATATTCTCCAAATCTGAAAGAATTTTTTTGATGTACCGGTGTGGAATATAATAATCATCTCTTGGTACAAGACTCCTAAAATCTGGATCTTTCTTGCTCAAAAGTTTTAAAATACCTGTGATGACTAAAAAGGAAACTTGATCATCCTCCACACTTTCTTCTAAGATCTTATTGAGGCTTTTGATGTCTTCGTTTAAGGTTGCTCCAACGACTCGAACAGCTATTTCAGCTTTTTTTTGAACATCAAGAAGTCCCCCTCCTGATTTCTGAATTACTTTCTTTCCCATTATGTTTTGTTTTAAGTTTTGTTTACCCTAAAACTACTCTTTTCTGAAATTTTGTCAAACAAAAATACCCTACCATTATATGGCAGGGTATTGTAATACTTATTACTAAACAATACTATTATTTTCCAAAGGAGGAGGTGGGAGATCTTTATTTCTCTCTTCTTCTTCCCTTTTTTCTTCCACTGAAAGTTCTCTTGTTGGTGTATTTACGTCAAGATACACTTCTTGTGGTGGTGCTGGAAGTTTGTTTTCTTCTGATTGTGATGGGAATTGTTCCATAGTCTTATTTTTGTATTATTATAATACGAAATATTATATCATACAAAATAACACCTTTCGGTGTTTTTTTGTTATAGATTCTTCTACCAAGCAAAATGGGCGAACGCCTTGTTTGATTCTGCCATTTTGTGAGTGTCGTCTCGTTTTTTTACAGAAGCTCCTTCACCTTTTGATGCTGCGATGAGTTCATCTGCAAGCTTTACTGCCATTGGCTTTCCTTTTCCGCTTCGAGCTGCTCCGACAATCCATCGTGTCGCGAGTGCGAGTCGTCGTTCTGGTCGAACTTCTCGAGGAACCTGATAGTTTGCACCACCGATTCGTCGTGAACGTACTTCCATCACTGGAGATGCGTTTTTGATAGCGAGGTCAAAGATTTCAAGCGGGTTTGGATTTGCTGTCTTTTCTTTGATGATATCAAACGCGCCATAGACCACCTTTGAGGCAGCAGTCTTTTTTCCGTCCCACATGACATTGTTAATAAACTTCTGAAGTCTTTCAGAGTTATACAATGGGTCTGGGCCCGGCATATTTCGATTTTTTACTTTTCTTCGCATTCTTTTTGAATGAGTACCCCGCGCTAACCGGATAACTCTTATGTAAATAAATTACGTGTTGGCTCCCGAAAGCGGAACAACTCAGGAAATCTTTCGGGATATTTTTTAATGATTGAGAATTTTATTTCTAAGCTTTTGCTTTTGGTCGCTTGTTACCGTAGAGTGATCGAGACTTTCGTCGTTTTTCAACTCCTGATGCATCAAGTCGTCCTCGAACAATGTGGTATCGTACTCCGATCAAGTCCTTTACACGTCCTCCTCGTAGCATTACTACTGAGTGTTCTTGGAGATTGTGTCCTTCACCTGGAATATAGGCTGTTACTTCCATTCCATTTGTAAGTCGTACACGAGCAATCTTTCGGAGCGCTGAGTTTGGCTTCTTTGGTGTAGTTGTCGAAACTTTTGTACACACACCACGCTTAAATGGAGATGGGTAATATACTGGTCGGTTGTGGATTGTGTTCATTCCACGTGCGAGAGCCACCGCCTTTGATCGGCGAGTAGTTTTCTTTCGGTTTTTTCGTACGAGTTGATTGATTGTAGGCATAATATAAATAAAATAGCCATGAAATGACTAGTCCACACACTGTACTATACTGGCCCAAAAAACGCAAGGGTCCGAACGACACAAAGGTTACCGGAGGGTAACCTTTTCTCGAATAAGCCCATTTTTCACTTCAATAGATGGAGTTGTGTGTACTTTTGTATATGTCTCATCAGCGTTTTTCTTCTCAATGGTCACATAGTAATTGCCATTTTGAATAAGACAGAAGTATTTTCCGAGTTCATTTGTCACCTTGTGCGCGACTTCAGTATCAGATCCAGATGTAAATATTCTCAATATCGCAAATGGCACCGGTACACCATCGAGTGTTTTGACACTTCCAAATGCTTTGCGTGATACCCCTGTCTCACGAACAACCATGAAAAATA
>JAUPVJ010000006.1 GCA_030917145.1 Patescibacteria group bacterium | reverse complement strand
GTGTCTGGAAGTAGATCTGCCCCAAGCTCTTCTTTGATTTCTCTAATCAAAGCTTCTTCATCACTTTCCCCTTCATCTCTTTTTCCTCCTGGAATATACCAAGTGTCTTTTCCCTTACTTCGAACCATTAAAATTTTTCGATCTTGAATTTCAATCAAAGCTAGTTTGTCGATGTGTTGCATGTCGTTTTAGTATAGCAAATTTCAAATTCTTGTTTAAAGATTGTTTGCTTTTATTTATGTATCTAATAACATTAAGAAAGATTTTATACACCATGCACACGCTTCTTACGATCCTCAACTGGGTCATCTGTCTCGCTCTTTGTTTCTGTTTTGCATGGAAGATGAGAAAAGGACCAGGACCAGATCCAAACTCACCTACCGCAAAGGAAGAAAAAACAATCAAGGAAAGTCATAGAGTTCAATTTAAAATGGGATTTTGGATAATGACACTGACCTTCATCGCTGTGGGGTTTATAGTCCAAGACATAATAAACAGCCTTTAGAGGTTGTTTAATTTTTTATATTATTTTGAGAGTCTTGTAAAATATAAAATTCGTGGTACTGTATTTCGGTTAGTTAAACCGCCTGACAGCGACCTTAAGCTGTCTCACGGTGAGACAGCTCTTTGGTATCGATAGAAAAGCAACACTTACACTGACAAATGAATCATCAACTTATCGCGGTGAAGAGCCTTACCCAGAATGGGTTCTATTTAAAGCTCCTTACCCGCGTCATTTCGACACTGACCTCAGAATTCAAACCTGATAAGAAATTTCAGGGGGGAGTACTTGTCGTAAATATTCCCTCTCCCACAGGAGCGTTCCATACCGCAATAGTTTTGGGCGATCCTGGGGAAAATATTGTGGACTATGCTTTTTTCGCAAACGAGAAAGCTCGGCGCCTCCAAAAGCGTCGTCAAACGACAGAAGGCAAGGAAGAATTCGCTTCATCCCAAAGTGCAAACCCGGACAGAGAGCAGTACGGTGGGTGCATCTTGGGGAAAACCGATGACAGAACCGAGGTTTTCTTTTCGTTCTCCGGTGCTCCAGCTTTAGTTGACGAAGCTGTGATGTACTTCATGGCTGAAAAGAAGGGATTAGCGGTTCCAAAGGACTACGACAATCCGCTCGTGCAACGGGCCCGGGAATTATTTAGACCTTAAGCTATTCCGCACAATCTACTAGGAGTCTCCAAAAGAGGCTCCTTTATTTTTATAATAAATTTGTGCCCCTGTCCGGAATCGGACCGAAATCTACCCCTTAGGACGGGGCTGTTCTATCCATTGAACTACAAGGGCTTTAACGAAATATACCAAAAAACTCGCCTTACAGCGAGTTTTTTGGTAATTATCGCAAAATAATTCTAATTAAATACCTAAAGCTTCTGAAATAACCGCTCGATCAAAACCTACAGTGATCGCACCTTCAATATCAATTACTGGCACTCCCATCTGACCGCTTTTTTCTACCATTTCTTTTCTTTTTTCCATGTCAGTTGCTACGTTGAACTCTGTGTACTCAACACCTTTTTCCTTAAAAAAATCTTTTGCCATGTTGCAGTAAGTACAAGTGGGAGTGGAGTAGATGTTTACTTTTTTCATATGTTTTTTAAATAATTTAATAGGGGTTAATTATACTAATCAAACTCCCCTAAAAAAAGTTGACTTAAATAATAAAAATGTTTTAATCGTTTGTAATGATTATTGTTCCTAATAGGTTTAATGTGATCGCAAAAGCGCGAATAAAGAGAGGTGTGGATGAAGGCAAGCGGGGTTGGTGGATGGAAACCACCCCAGATATCATCCGAAGAAATAATAGGTTAGTTGCACATTTTACAGACGAAGCACTCCAGCACTTCATTACTAAGTACAGCATGCAATTTGTGGTTATCTGGGAAAACGACCCAGACCAAATCACCTTACACCCCGCCGACGACGAAAGACTACAATTCATTGACATGGAGTAGTCTTTATTTTTTTACCAAAATTTTAAGACTTTAAAAAACCTTCCAAAAAACCCTTCTTTTTGCTCTACAGGGATAGTTTCTTCCTCTTCTACGATCAAAATAACCTTTTCCCCTTCCTTTGCCACACCAAACTTACTCCTGATCTCCTGCTCTATGCCTACAGGCGTTTTAAGCCTTTCAGAGGCCTGTTTTAGCTCTTCTGCACGGTTTTGCATGTTTATGAGCTCAAGCTCGGCTTCCTCCTTGTTTTTACGGCTTTCCCGCTCTTTTATGTAAATATTTACCACTCCTTTTGCGAGCAAAAGGGCTAACACCAAAAGAATAAAAACAGTTGTTTTTGAATATAGCTTTTCTTTGAAAATTTGTTTTTGTTGGAACTCGCGCATTAATTTTGTATACTAGACCCTAACTAGCTAATTATAACAAACACAATGCTTTTCAGTGAAAAATCAAAGAAACACCTAAAAATTGCTTTCGCAATCGTGAGCGTCATGATAACCCTAAGCATGATCGGAGCGTCTTTTTACGGGGTTCTCTAAACTCTACTCTCCAGTTTTCATCATCTTCAAAAACACATCGTGAGGGATGTTTACATTTCCCTTTCCTCTTTCCTTCATCTTCTTTTTACCTTTCTTTTGTTTTTCAAGAAGTTTCATTTTTCGTGTGATGTCACCTCCATAAAGATATCCTGTCACATCTTTTCGTAGCGCCGAAAGAGAACGCGAAGAGATAATTCTTCCGTTTGCTTTTGCTTGAATTTTTGTCACAAACTGTTGTCTCGGTAAAACTTTGTATAATTTTTCTACAGCTTTTTCAGCTTCTTCTTCTACTCGTCTTTGTGCCACAACTCTTGTAAAAGCTTCTACAGCTTCGTCCGCTACTAAGATATCCATTCGTGTTACATCAGCATCTCGAAGCGCTTCAAATTCATAAGAAAGAGAAGCGTACCCAGAAGAGACACTTTTTAGTTCATCGAAGAAATTTCT
>JAUPVJ010000034.1 GCA_030917145.1 Patescibacteria group bacterium | reverse complement strand
TATCGGTGCGGTTGCAGCTGCAGCTGGAGCTTATTTTCTATATGGAACAATAGAGGGAGCAATGCAAAGGAATAAAGTAAAAGGGTGGGCACTTAAAGCTTAGGGAGAAGTTCTGGAAAAGATTGAGAAGGTAAAAGATATAGATGAATCAAAGTACAAAAAGGTAGTAGATGATGTTGTTACTAAGTACACAAAACTTAAAGCTGATCACGAAGATGAAATCAAATCTATCGGTAGTGAGCTTCATGGATATTGGAAACATATAAAAAAACATTTACCTATTGAGGTGAAGGTAAAGCATCCTGCAAAGAAGGCAAAAACTACAAAAAAGAGCTAGAAAAAACTAATTTCATCTAAATGAAATTGTTTAAAGTAATTTTGGTTTTGGTGGTTTTGTTCGCCTCTTATTATTTTTACCTTTCAGGAGGGTTTTTAAAAGTTGCTTCTTATTTTGATTCAAGCTTAAATCTTCCAGACCTTTCTCTTGAATCTTTAAAGACTGGTGTAGAGAAAGGTAAAGAGTTTTTGCCAGATCCACTTGTTAGAAAAGATAAAAACTCAGATGGAAAAATTCTCAAATACTCTCTGATTTTAGAAGAAACAAATAGGCATCGAAAAGAAAATGGTTTGCCTCCACTTGTACTCAATTCTAAACTCTCTCTTGCTGCTCGTGTAAAAACAGAGGACATGTTTAAGGATCAATATTTTGAGCACGAGTCTCCGGCTGGTAAAAGTGCAAGTGATCTAGTGTCTGAAGCAGGCTATGGGTTTATTGTTGTTGGAGAAAATCTTGCTATGGGGCATTTTAAAGATGAAAATGATCTAGTAACCGCGTGGATGAATAGTCCTGGGCACAGAGCAAATATTTTAGGTGCTCAGTTTAAAGAAATTGGAATTTATGTCGCACGCGGTGAATACAAAGGGGACAGTGTATGGATGTCTGTGCAGGAGTTTGCGACCAGTGAGTCAGTTTGCGAGAAACCTTTTAATTCAGATAAAAATAAAATTGAGGAAGACATAGATGCTTTGGAGACAATCAATCAAAAACTTAAAGAATTAAAACAAGCAATTTCGGGGGCTAATAAAAATGACCCTAGTTACAATAAGCTTATAGAAGATTACAATTCTCTTGTAGTAAAATACAACGCTGGAACTCTTTTGATAAAAGAAAATACAGAAAAATATAATATTGATGTTAGAAGTTACAACGCATGTATTGCTGAGTACACTTCAGAAAATTAGAGAGTGTCTTTGAGTGGTATTGTAAAAAGTACTCCTATGAGTAGAACAAGGGATGCAAATGGGAAGATTTGAGCGATAGGGAAAAATAAAAGTAGTACGCTACCAAATAGTGGTCCAAAAATAAAAGCAATAGGTGAGGCTAGGCTAAAAATACTGATGAGCTCGTCTCGCCCTTTGCTTTTTTTGTAAAAATAGCTTTCGATAGATGTTTCCATAACGCTTGCTCCAGCTCGGGCAACAAACACGATAAACGTCCAAACAAAAAAACTTTTTACACTTATAAACGGAAAGATTAAAAAAGCTAAACTTGCAAAAAGTAGTCCAGCAATTAAGAATTCTTTTTCCCCGTATTTTTTATCAGAAAGCTCTCCTACAGGAATTTGGAAAAGTAAAAAAGGAAGAAGTGTGACTGAGATCAAGGTTCCGATTTCACTCCAAGAAAAACCCATTTCATTTGCAAGAAAAAGAGGTAGATAAATAATGAGCCAAGAAAAAATAAAATGTAGCATAATCGCAGCGATCCCGATTCTGACTAAGTTTTTGTCTTGAGTGAATTCTAAAAATTCCTTTTTTATGTCAATTGCTTTGTAAACTCCCGCTTCTTGATTTTTAAAGTTTTTCCAAATTGTTAATAAAAATAGAACCATAAAGAAAGCCGATAAAACATAAACGGTGCGCAGGGTTTCTGGATTCTCAGCAAAATTTCCCGAAACCATCGGTGAAATGATGGATGCAATCGCAATGATCGTGAGGAAAGTTCCACGAGATTGCCCCATGTTTTTAGAAGACGAACCATCTTCTAAGTAAGTGTTGAGGCAAAGTAGTAGAATTGGACTTATGGCGTGGTGGACTATGAAAGCCCCTAGGACGACAATTGCCTCACTAGAAAATGCTAGTAAAAACAAAATACCAATCTCAACTACTGAAAGAGAAATCATGACTCTGTAAGCACTAAACTTCGATATAATCTTTGGCATGTTTAAGATTACAATCATGGAAAGTAGTGCTCCCAGTGCATAAAGAAAGCCAATTTTTGATCTCTCTAGAAACTGTGAAAGTAGACTTGAGTTTACATAAGTAACGAGGAAGTAGTGGAAAGAAAGAAAAAGCGCACTCACAAGAATGTAAAGAAATTTACTGTCTGTTGCGTGTCTTTTTGTTGAAACTTTAAACATTTTTATATTTACAAAGTTTCAAGTTTTTAAATCTAAACTCCTAAAAGTACTGGAATAACAATAGGTCTTTTATTTGTTTTTTGAAATAAAAATCTAGAAACATTATCTGTGACTACTGTTTTCAAAAACTCAAAGTTGATTGGTTTTTGCCCTA
>JAUPVJ010000005.1 GCA_030917145.1 Patescibacteria group bacterium | reverse complement strand
TCCTTGGAACCTTCTTTACCCCAAAGAAAAACAGGTTTTGATTCACTTTCTGCAAGAGAGCCAGCTACAAGCCCCAAGATTGATGGTTGCCAAGAAGGATTTCCCGCAACAATCACTTTGTTTGAAAAATAAGGAGAATATTTTGCTTCAATCATTTTCCTGACTTCTTTTGCTAAGTAAGCAGTTGTACTTTTTCTCTCAGTATTTGCCTTCTCAAGATTTTTGACTAAAACTTCCGCTTCGGCTTCGTCTGTGGTAGTTAAAAGTTTAAACGCGTCATAAGAAATTCCCATCCGGCTCGCAGCGTTGATTCGAGGGGTTATCATAAAACCCACATCATCTTCTGTAATTCTTTTTGGATCAATCTTTAAAGTTTTAAGAAGTCGGAGTAACCCAACACGCCTTGTTTTCCGAAGGACCATTAGCCCAAAACAAGCAAAAGCTCTGTTCTCACCTTTAATGGGCACCATGTCAGAGAGAGTTGCAATTCCAACCATATCAAGAAGCCACTTCTCAGCGCCCGGAGCCAAACCAAATCGCTCTTTCAAAATAATTGCTTGTACCACTTTAAAAATCACTCCTGCTCCACAAAGCATTTGTTCTGGGTAATCCGGAGAAATTTTTGGATTTATATTTGCAAAAGATTTTGGTAGACCAATCTCTGATGGAAGATGGTGATCAGTAATAATCACATCGATCCCTAAACTATTTGCAAAATCAACTTCTTCAAGCGCTGTGATTCCACAATCAATCGTAATCAAAAGCGTAGCCCCTTGATTTTTAATTTCTTCTATTGCAAAGACGCTTAAACCAAAACCTTCTTCTTGTCGATCAGGAATGTAATTTAAAAAATTATGGAAACCAGCTAGTTTAAAAAAATCGTGCAATACTACAGCCCCAGGAACCCCATCTGCATCGTAGTCAGAAAAAATAGCAATTTTTTCTCCATTATTAATCGCCTGCAAAATTCTTTGTACTGCTTTTTCCATACCTAAAAGTAGAAATGGATCATGTACATGTCGATCATAATTTGGAGACATAAAAGCAACAGCTTCGTCTTCACTCTTTATTCCTCTATGAAACAAAAGGTGAGCCAAAGTATCAGAAAAACTTTTTAAGTTTCCTCTGTCAGCATCTTCTAAACTCTCTCGAACTGTGTAACTTTTACTCATCGTAAGGTGAATTTTACCATAAAAAAATTAGCCCCATGTATATTTCAACATAAGGCAAAAAACTAAATCGAATATCACTTACGGATAAGGGCAATCCACCAACCACCGCTCCATTTATCACCGGAGCGGTATGTTCTTGCCCCGTAACCACCGCTTTGGCAAAAACAACTAAAAAAGCACCATCTACCCTTCGCATTTTTCCAGTGAGTGAAGTTGGGAAACCGCGCTGCAAAAGCACGATCGGCTTCATTTACAGCCCCAAGAGAATAGGGGGGGGCAGGCACGAAACCTTGCGTTTCGTACTCTATTTTGAGCTCATCGTCCGTCATTGGGCGATCAACTCTACAGAAAAAAACTTCAACTTCACCACCTCTACCACGAGGCATTGCACCCACAACAGTTTTGTCGGTGCGCTGACTACGACAAGTTGCATCGAGAACTTGTTGGGGCGAACGGTCGGAATTGACCCAAACTCGACGAGTAATAATTTCTTTCGGATTCATATTTTACAGAGCTAGCCTCACTTTAAATACCACAAAAAAAGTAATAAGTAAATTACTTTATAATCTAGATACCCTAAGCCAAGTACTGTATACTTTTGCTATGAATGATTGTATTTTCTGCAAAATAGTTAGTGGTGAAATCCCCTCTCATAAAGTCTATGAGGACAATTGGAGTCTGGCTTTTTTAGACATAGCACCAAGTAGCTACGGTCACACACTTGTCATACCAAAAGACCACTTTGAAAACATCTACACCCTTCCAGACGAAACCCTCGCAAGACTTGCTCTGACCGCAAAAAAAGTAGCTCTCGCAGTTAAAAATGCAACACTTTGTGATGGAGTAAATTTGATCATGAACAATGAAAAAAATGCTGGGCAAATAATTTTTCACGCCCATATCCACATAATCCCTCGAAAAGAAAACGATGGTCTTAAACTCTTCCCTCACGGAAGTTCAGCAAACGAAGAACTAATAATTCTTTCGGAGAAGATTAAAGAGCAAATCAAAGATTAAGAAAAGAATTTCTTTATCCAAGTTTTTTCTTCACCTTCTAAAGTTTTTTGTGTATTTTCTTTTGTAGAAAGAGCAACAAGCCCCGGCAAAGTTTCTTTCGCTAAAAACTCAAGCATTGCTCCCCCACCAGTTGAGATAAAAGAAAATTTTTCAAAAAGTTCTAATTTATCGATTGCAGTTAGAGTGTCTCCTCCACCAACAATTGTAATTGCATTACTCTCGCTGATCATCTTTGCGAGATCCAAAGTTGCCTTTTCAAATCCGAGTTCATATTTTCCAAGTGTTCCATTCCAAACAATAAAAGAAGCTTGGTCTAC
Source organism: Patescibacteria group bacterium (assembly GCA_030917145.1). GTDB lineage: Bacteria > Patescibacteriota > Minisyncoccia > Phycocordibacterales > CAIRYW01 > JAUPVJ01. The sequence goes on along the minus strand of JAUPVJ010000005.1, from coordinate 580 downwards.
AATCTTTTTGATTTCAATCATTGTCTTCTTGCCGGCATCTACAATTTTCTCCCCAACTGAAATTTCCTCAGGCTTTTTTTCGTACACAATTCCTTTGTGACTTGTGACCACGTCAATTGGGATGATAATTTTTTCATTATTTAAAAGACTGCTTACATCTAAGTTTTCATCGTCTACAAGAGAGTCTCCAACAAAAAGACCTTTTGCTTTGTAGATATCATTCGCAATTGCTCCTGCAATAAAAAGATTGTCAGCCACAGGTAAAAATTTATTTACCAAAGGGATTTTTGTAGAAAATTTCGCTCCAGCCAATATAAAAAGGAAAGGTTTGCGAGGTCTAAATGCTTTTGAAAGATTTGAAACCTCTTCAGCAACCAAAAAACCCGCACATGAAGGTAAAAATTTTGGAATTGAAACTATTGATGCATGTTCTCGGTGGCACACCGCAAAACCTTCTTGTACAAAAACATCTGCAAAAGAAGCTAAGTATTTTGCAAAAGCCTCATCATTATCTTCTTCCCCACTCCATTTTCGTAAGTTTTCAAACAATAAAATCCCACCCTCTTTTAGATCAGCTACT
>JAUPVJ010000033.1 GCA_030917145.1 Patescibacteria group bacterium | reverse complement strand
TTTTGTTTATCTATTTTTTTCAGATCCAATTATGCTTCTTTTAAAGGATTTTTTATATATTTATTTTTTCTCCAACTTCTTCCATTACCTTTATTGAGATTTTTAAAATGAGGAGTTAAGGCATGACAATTAGGACAAAGAAGTCTTAGATTTGTTTCAGAATTATTTTCAGAATTTCCATCAATATGATCAATCTCAAGTGGAACCTTACCAGTCACCTCATGCCTTTTACTCCATAAACACATTGAGCATTTTTCTCCAAATTTCTCCATAAGAAATCTTTTTAAATGACCTGAGATATTTCTTGCAACAATACCCTTATTGCCGTTTTCTTTACCCGATTTCCAATTAGAGATATAAACTAAATATTGATACTCTTGTTGACATTTATTAGAACAAAATCGTCTCTGATGCCTTCTCAACAAAGGAATATTACAAAGCTTGTTTACACAAAAAATCATAAATCAATTATACCACCAGTAGGCCTTCTGATACTATTCAACTTTTAGGGATTTTTGGAGCCGCTTCTCGGACTCGAACCGAGGACCCTCACTTTACAAAAGTGTAGCTCTACCAACTGAGCTAAAGCGGCGACTGATCTATCCTAACCTATAATCCTTTTTCTTTCAAATTTTTTGTATTTTTTTCCATTTTTAGAAAAAAATCAGCATTCCCCTTGTTCTTAGGAACATGAGTTCCCTTCACAGCGTCCACTATATGAGCAATCTTTGGGTAAACTTTAACCTTTAATTTCTCATATACTAAAACTGCTTGGTGAACCAAAAAATACACGATCAAACGCGCCATCTCTCGTGGTGCATGTTTTACAAAACCACGGACCCTCTTTCCAAAACGATGCAAAGTATCATCAGCGCCACGGTGAAAACTAACAAAAGCATTTCCCGTTTCATTTTCTTTTATTTTATTTCCTATGATCCCTAAGGTCGCCAAAAAAGAAATAAAGAAAATTGTGATTCCAAATGTCATATGTTTTTAGCTTCCTGTTGAAAATCGAGAGAATTTTCCGATTTCCACCTTTTCACCAAATTTTTGAATTGCACTGTCGATTTTACTTGCGATTGTTTGAGATCCGTCTTTTATATAATCTTGCTCAAGTAGAACTTTGTCTTTGAAGTACGCAACAAGCTTTCCTTCTAGGATTTGCTCTTTCATGTTTTCAGGTTTTCCTTCTACTTCTTTTTGGAAAACTTCCTTTGCTTTTTCTCGAGCTTCAGGAGCGATATCCATAGCTGATTTAAATTCTGGGTTTGTTGCAACGATCTGCATCGCTATATCCTTTGCAAGGGCCTTAAACTCCTCATTCTTGGCCACAAAGTCTGTTTCGCACCAAAGCTCCACAAGAGCTCCGACTGACCCTGTACTGTGAATATATGAAGCCACAACGCCAGCCCCAAGAGTTCGGTCTCCTTTCTTTCCAGCAATTTCTGCTCCTTTTTTCTTTAAAATCACAAGGGCTTTCTCAGCGTCACCTCCTGCGTCTTCTAAAGCTTTTTTACATTGCATTATAGAAATGCCCGTTTTGTCACGAAGTTCTTTTACTTGTTCAGTAGTTATAGTCATATCAAAAATATAAATTAAGAAATAATGAACAAAAAAGGTTCAAATCTTACAGACTAGTTTCTGCTTTTCTTGATTCTTTTCCTTTTGTGTAACTTTCTGCGATTTTGTCAGCAAAAAATTTAATACTTGATCTTGATGTGTCGTTTGCTGGGATTGGAAATGCAACTTGATTTATGTCGCAATCACTTGAAGCAAGTGCAATTACTGGAATTCCAACTTTTGTAGCTTCAGTTACAGCGATGTGTTCTTTTCTAGGGTCGATCACAAAAAGTGCTGATGGAGTAGATTCCATCCCTCGAATTCCTGAAAAATATTCGTTTAGTTTATCGATTTCTCGGTCGATCAAAAGTCTTTCTTTTTTAGTGTATTTCAAAAGCTCATTCTTTTCTCGCTTTGAAGTAAGATCGTCTAGTCTTGAAACTCGTTTTTTGATTTCAGGAAAGTTTGTAAGAGTACCTCCAATCCATCGTCCAGAAACATAGGGAGCTCCAATTCTTTCTGCTACAAGTCGAATAAGCTCTTTTGCTTCACTTTTACTTGAAACAAAAAGAAGTGTTTTCTTTTCTTCACCAAGCTTGTGTGCAAATTCTAGAGCTTTATTTAGATAACCTTCTGTTTTTTCAAGATCTACGATTTCAGTCTTGTTTTTAGTTCCGAAAATAAGAGCCTTAAATGTAGGATGTCTTCGAGACTTAGAAAAGGCAAAATGCGCCCCTGCTTTAAACATGTCGCCGATCACTCCTCCTATGTTTTTTTCTTCTGTTTTTGTTGTCATATATAGATTAGAATTCTACCAGAACCTCCAAAAAAGGCAACCCCGGAAGACCCCTAAAGGCACTTTTAATCCTCTTCGTCTCCTCCAGAGCTTTCAAAGCCCTCTTTTGCCTTTTCTTCGATCGAATCGATTATTTCCTGAATATTACCTTCTAAAATTACATGGATGTTGTGCCAAGACTGTTTGATCCGGTGGTCAGTAATTCGATCTTGTAGGAAGTTGTAGGTTCTGATCTTTTCAGAACGATCCCCTGTCCCAATTTGCTCTTTCCGAGCACTAGAAAACTTCCGAGCTTCCTCTTCTTCTTTTTGTTGTTCAATTTTAGCAACCAAAATCGCCATAGCTTTTTCTCGGTTTTTCAACTGACTTCTCTCTGAAGTACATCGCACATCGAGGCCTGTTGGCTTGTGGATCAAACGCACAGCAGTTTCTACTTTGTTTACATTTTGCCCTCCTTTTCCTCCAGCACGAGAAAATTCGACTTCGATATCACTTTCTGGAATCTGGATTTTTGTCTTTTTTCTAATTGGCAAAATCGCAACAGAGGCTGTTGAAGTATGAATTCTCCCTGACTTTTCTGTAGCGGGTACTCTTTGTACTCGATGTACTCCAGTCTCAAAACGCATCTTTCTAT
>JAUPVJ010000032.1 GCA_030917145.1 Patescibacteria group bacterium | reverse complement strand
GTGCTATTTTTTCTACCAAGAAAAAATACGGTCGACCGACAAAGAAGACACGGATCATTTTTTCAAAGAGAAAAGGTTACCATGTTTCTTTTAAAGGTGGGGAAGTGCCTAGGTGTTTTTCAATGCACCAAGATAGTCCTGGGCATGTTTCAGTCATAAGAAAAGCTTAATCCGCCTAAGGCGGATATTTTTTTACTTGAATTTAAAAGGGTGGTTTGTTGTGCAAAATAACCTGTAGACACTATTACACTGAGGTGAAATAATGTACTTATGGGATTACGGGGTCCAAAATCAAAAAAGAAGGTCGAAATAAGTTGGTCGCATGATTTTGCTTACGCTGTTGGGCTTATTGTTTCTGATGGTTGTTTATACAGAACAGGTAGGTATATTTGTTTTACATCTAAAGATAAGGAGCAAATAGATAACTTTCAAAAAGCTCTAAATTTAAATATTCCTATAGGTGTTAACTATTCTGGGTATAAAAACAGTATGGCTTATAGGGTTCAATTTTCTGATATGTATCTCTGGAATTTTTTAAATGATATTGGAATTTATCCAAATAAATCAAAAACTATAGGTAGTGTGAAAATACCAGATAAATATTTTTTTGATTTTTTGAGAGGGGTCTTTGATGGAGATGGGAGTATTTATTCTTATTATGATAAGAGATGGAGGTCTAGTTTTTTGTTTTATTTGAGTTTCTCTTCAGCTAGTAATAAATTTATTGCATGGTTGCAAAAAACTATCAAGTTAAAACTTGATATAAATGGCCATGTTGATAATCCCAAAAAAAAATCATGTGAACAGTTAAAATATGCCAAAAAAGAAGCTCTGGTTTTAATAGATAGTATGTACAATAAAAATGCCAAATTATTTCTTTCTAGAAAAAAGTTGAAAATCGATCACATTTTAGATACTATGCGTAAGCATATCGATAAGTATTTAAGTTTAAATGATAGATATTATTGATAGGTAATGCGCGAGTGGTGAAATTGGTATACACGCATCCTTGAGGTGGATGTGCCGCAAGGTGTGGAGGTTCGAGTCCTCTCTCGCGCACTAAAGAGTTTAAAAATCCGGATTACTCCGGATTTTTAATTTTTATCACCATAAACTTTGTCTTTCTAAAAATTTCTGACATACTAGATGGATGAAAAAAATCTTAATTATTTTAATTGTTCTTGGTATTTTATATGGTGGTTTTTATTTTTTAAAAAACAAACAAACTCCAACAGAAGACGTTGTTCCTAAAGTAGAAGAAAAGAGTAGGGAAATTACTTTTGAAAAACAAAAAATAAAAGAAGTTTCTGCTGATAAAAGTGAGGAGATAAACATCTCTTATCCTTCTATTGTAAATCCTACAGGAGACGCAGACACAAAGATTAATAAAGAAATTAAGGATTTTATAGATGCCGTTCTTGCTGAAACAAAGAAGAATTTTAAAGAATTTCACGATGATCCTTATTTGAAAGATGCTGCAACTCCTCTTTCTTTAACTGTGGAATATGTTGTGAATTCAAACACCGCTCTTGATGTTACAAACGTAATGTTTGAAATCTATACTTATTCTGGAGGTGCTCATGGAATTACATCTTTGAAATATTTTGTATTTGATAACAAAACAGGGGAGGTGCTAACTCTTAAAGATGTGTTTGCGGGAAATGAATTTCTAAATACGCTTTCTAAGCTTTCTATTCTTGAAATTGAGCGTATTGATCCAGGGCTAAAAACCTACAATTCTGCAACAGAAGGAACTTCTCCGAAACAAGAAAATTTTCAAAATTTTGCGTTAGCTGATTCAGGTTTTAAATTAAGATTTAGTGATTACCAGATTGGTCCATATGTGGCAGGAAGACTAGAGATCATCTTGCCTTATGAGAAACTGGAAGCAGACTTGGAAGAACGATTTAAATTAAAGTAATTTTAAATTCGCAAAAAAAAGGGTTTTCTGGTATAAAAGTGAGACAAAGAGCTTTTGCTCTAGTATGGCGACTATAGTTTAGTGGTAAAACTTCGGTTTGTGGAGCCGATATCGAGAGTTCGATTCTCTCTAGTCGCCCATGAGAAAACCCCGCACAAGCGGGGTTTTTGAATGGGTGACTAAGCAAGCCAAGAGTTTGGCTTGCGTGAGGGAATCGAACGGTGGAGCTATGTTTTTGAAGCTTTAAAAACGAGCGAGCCGGTGCCCAGACAAATTTTTGTGACGACAAAAATTTAGTCGCGGGCGATTCTATCGAAAGCCGGAACGCAATGAGGAGCAAAGCGACGAAGCGTGAGTCGGGGTCACAACTCTTTTGCGAAGCAAAAGAGTTGTGACCGATTCTCTCTAGTCGTTTGGCTTGCGTGAGAGAATCGAAGGGCACAAGGCATTGAGCTTGTATCAACAAGCGAAGCCGAGTGGGCGATCAGTGGATCGTGCCGGAGGAGGCTTCGTGGAATTTTCTGCAAAGAAAATATTTGTGACCGATTCTCTCTACTTACCCCTCTTCCAATTATCTAAAATAATTGCTGTTGCAACTCCTACGTTTAAAGACTCAGTATCTCCAAATTTTGGAATTGTAACTTTTTTTGTTACAAGATCTACCAATTCTTTTTTTATTCCAAGAGATTCATTTCCCATCAGTAATACACCTTCAGTTGGGAAGTTAAATTTATGTACATTTTCTCCATCTAAGAATGCGCCTAAAATAGGGAGCTTTGTTGATGAAAGAAATCTTTTTAAATCTGTATAAAAAATTTCAACCCTAGTAAATGAACCCATTGAAGCCCCAATTGTTTTGCTGTTCCAAACATCGGCTGTTTCATTGCTTGCTATGATTTTTTTAATCCCATACCAATCGGCGATTCGCATGATTGTCCCTAGGTTTCCTGGATCTCGCACATCGTCTAGTGCTATGGCAATTTCTCCTTTTTCTATTTCTAAAGTGTGGTTACCTCTTTGGTGAGCGATCCCTAAAGCCGTGTCGTTGTTTTGAAGCGCACTTACTCTTTTCATCTCTGTATCTGTAATGATGTCAAAGTGTAAAACTTCTTCATGGATTAGGTCCTTATATTTTTCGTAGAAGTATTTTGTGACCAAAAGAGAGTCGACAGAAAAGTCCGATTTTAAAAGTTCTACTACGCTTTTTTCTCCTTCAACTACAAAAAGCATTGTCTCGTTTCTAAATTTTTTTTCAGAAAGTGCGCGAATCAGTTTAAGTTTTGCTTTATTTAACATGTTATTCTGTTTTTTCGTATAGATCTATATGTTATCATAATTAGGAAAATCAAAAACACTCTTTGAATTAAATGAACAAAAGCAAAAATAAAAAATCCACAAAAAAAGTTTTGTTCCTAGAGTTTTTGTCGGTACTTATTTTTGGCCTTATTTGTGCTTTTGTTGTCGGAAGTTTTGTTGTTAAGGAGGAGAAAAAATCTTTAATAGATAGGGTCTCTATAGTTTCTAAGGCTATATATCGAGCGCCAATTTTAGAATTGAGCGGAAATAAAAATGATTTAGAAACTGTTGATTATAATTATTTAAAGAAAAAACTCTTAGATATTCGCGGGGCAAGTAGCGACATTAGTTCTGTGTATCTTCTTGGTTACGACGCGGATATGGCAAAAATGTTTTTTTACGTAGATTCGGAACCTGTGGTCTCTAAAAATTATTCTATTCCTGGAGAAATTTATCCAGATGCCACAGAAGAAATTTTAAATGGTTTCATGGAGAAAAAATCTTTTGCATATGGACCACATAAAGATAGTAGGGGAGATTTTGTCACTGCTTATGCTCCAATTCTTTCTCCTGACACAGGGCAAACAGTTGCGATGATTGCGATGGATATTAATTCTTCTAAATTCCTAAGTAAGGTTTTTTATTCAGGAGCATTCGCATTTTTAATTTCTGTATTGTTTGGTCTTTTTATTGTTACGGTGTATCGCTTGCGAATGAATTTAAAGAATGAAG
>JAUPVJ010000031.1 GCA_030917145.1 Patescibacteria group bacterium | reverse complement strand
TCTTCCTCGAGTCCTGTTTGAAATGAAAGTTCAAGACCAGAAAGAGAAATAATTTTTTTGATTGTTTCACTTGGTTTTTCTGTGAGCGCTACTTCTTTTATCTTTGCTAAGATTTTTCTAAAATTATCAATTTTTTCCTTTGTCCCTCTTGGTAATTCTTCCTCTTTTCCTTCTAAGATTTTTAGTATTGTTGTTTTTCCAACTCCTCTTGCTGGCGAACTGATTGCTCTTTTAAATTCAGACATGCTGTCAGGGTTTAAGGCGCACTTTAGGTAAGACAAACAATCTTTGATTTCTTTTCGGTCAAAGAATTTTGTTCCAAGAAGGTTGTAAGGAATGTTTTTGCGAATAAAAGATTCTTCCAGAGAGCGAGATTGAAAGTTTGCTCGGTAAAGTATTGCGATTTGGCTTGGATTTACACCTTGGCGTATAAGCATTTGCGAAGTTCGAGCTACATAATCCGCTTCGTCTTTTTCGTCAAAACCACAGTATAGTGAGATCTGATCCCCATCTTCATTGTTCGTAAAAAGTATTTTTTCTTTTCTAAGTGTGTTTTTTTCTATGATTTTGTTTGAAACTTCTATGATTGTTTTAGTTGATCGGTAATTTTCTTCAAGCAATACAGTCTTCGCTTCCGGGTAATCTTTTTCGAATCTTAAAATGTTTTTAAAGTCGGCCCCTCTCCAACTATAAATTGATTGGTCGATATCCCCTACTACTGCTATGTTTCTTTCTCTCATTGCTAAAAGTTTTGCCATCTCGTACTGAACTCTGTTTGTATCTTGGTATTCGTCTATGTGTATATGACTCCATTTGTTTTGGAAAGTTTCTAGAACCTCAGGGATTTTCAAAAGTTCATATGCTTTTAATAGCAGATCATCAAAATCATAAGCTTTTTCTTTTTTTAATATAAATTCATATTCTTCCCAAATACTTCGAGCAATAACTGCCATATGAGAGTCAGCGCTTTTGTCTAAAAATTCGTTGAAAGACACCCCGTTTCCTTTTTCCCTTGAAATTATTGAGAGCATTTTTGAAGGCTCAAATCTTTTTGGATCTACCCCTCTTCGCTCCATTGCTTCTTTTACGGCTCCTTTGGAGTCGTTGCGATCAAAGATTGTAAAGTGTCGAGGCATTCCTAGGCGCTCCGAGTTTTCTTTTAAGATATGAACACCGAGAGAGTGAAAGGTGGATACAAAAGGTAATGATGATCCTTCAATTTCCACAGGAAAATTGAGCTCGCTGTCGGAGCGTAGGATTTTGTGAAGCCTTTCTTTCATTTCCTTAGCACTCTTGTTTGTAAAGGTGATCGCGAGGATTTTTCTTCCCGGAACCCCGTTTTTTATAAGGTGAAGGATTCGGTGGGTAATGGTCTTGGTTTTTCCTGCCCCTGCACCGGCTAAAATGAGGAGAGGTCCCTCGATTGCAAGCACTGCACTCCTTTGTCTCTCGTTTAATTCTTTTAAATATTTTGGTAGTTCCCCAGAAGTTTTTTCTTCTTCATTTTGTTCTGTTTTCACTTAGGAAATATACCACGCGGGAGGCCTTTTTTTCTTATCCACAGGCGTGCTTTTTAGTGGTTGACAATGCTTTTTAAGGGGCTATGATTAGTATATTCGAGTAGTTTTTCTAAATGGAAATGGCTCAACAGGGCCGTATTTTGACTGAAACACCAGAATTACAATTAAAAAAAGGCATATTAAGAAAATTCAATTAGGTGGTAGCTACAAGGCAAAAAAAAGGCTCTCTTTAGTATCGAAAATTAACACTTCGACTGTTTTGTCTTGGTGTTATTTTTCTTTAATGTTTGTTGTTTTTCTATACCCTCTTTTCCCAGAAAAAGCGCACGCGGGAGTGCGTTCTTTCGTGTCTGGTTTTTTCACAGCTGAGGCTAAGGATCTAGACATTGACCTTCGTCATGAAAACTCCCAAAACATGCCAGTGGCACAGGCTGTTGCCAACATCTCCCCTTCAGATTCAAGTCATGAAATTGTAATTGTTGATGAAAGTGCTATTGAGACTACTTCTGGACCTGTTGGAACCGTGCTTGAGATAGATGAGAAAGAAATCGCAGATAAGATTAGTATTTACTACGTACGAGACGGAGACACTATTTCTGGTATCGCTCAGATGTTTAAAGTCTCCCCTAATACCGTTATGTGGGCCAACGACCTTCGAAGTGCCAAGGATCTAAGGAAAGGTATGGAGCTTGTGATTTTGCCTATTTCTGGCGTAAAACACGTTGTAGCGAAGGGAGAAACCTTAGCTTCGATTGCAAAGAAGTTTGGCGGGGACACTGAGGAAATAATCCGCTTCAATGATTTGGGAGAAAATCCAAAACTTGTAGTTGGTGCAGAAATCTTGATTCCAAACGGAGAAATTCCTACAGAAACTAAAGTAAAGACAACTGTCGCAACTGCTAAAGCTAATACTGCAGGAAACAAAGCTTACGGAGGATATTTTGTGAAACCAACAACTGGTACAAAAACCCAAGGCCTTCACGGTAAATTTAAAACTGGAGTTGATATTGGAAACAAACCAGGCACAGCTGTTTACGCAGCGGCTTCTGGAAAGGTTATTATTTCAAGAACTGGAGGTTGGAACGGAGGATATGGTAACTACATCGTAATTCAACATCCAAACGGCCTACAAACTGTTTATGCCCATCTACAAGAGACTGTGGTTGCAACAGGAACAACTGTAAAACAAGGACAACTAATTGGTAAAATGGGATCAACTGGAAAATCTACAGGAACTCATCTTCACTTTGAGATTTTGGGAGGTGTGAAGAATTGGAATCCCTTTTAGTTGATAAGTGATGAGTTGATGAGTGATAAGAAAGTAGATTCTTATCACTCATCACTTTTAACTTATCACTTCTTAGAGGTTTTCCTTCTTCTGCCTATATTGAATTGCTTCGAGAATGTGGGGATTTTCCACATTCTCTTTTTCTTCTAGGTCAGCGATTGTACGCGCAAGTCTAATGATTCTGTGATAAGAGCGTGGAGAAATAGAAAGTTTTAAAGATATTTCGTTTAAAAGATTTTTAGCGCTTTCTGTGATTAGGCTCGCTTCCATAATGTGCTTTGCTTTGATTTCTTTGTTTAATTTGTAAGGAAGAGAAAGCTTTTGGAAACGAGCGAGTTGTTTTTCACGAGTTCGTGACACTTTTTCGCGCACTTCTTTTGAAGATTCACTTTTTTCTTTTGAGGAAAGTGTTTTGTGTTCTACCTCCCCTATTTCTATGTTCATGTCTATTCTGTCGATAATTGGTCCGGAAATTTTTCTTTGATATTTTAAAACTGTAAGTGGCGGGCAGTCACAAGATTTTTTTGTACCAAAATTGCCACAAGGGCATGGATTCATTGCAGTCACGAGTATAAAATCTGCTGGAAAAGTGGCAGTTCCTTTTGCGCGAGCGATCCGGATTTTTCTTTCTTCTAAAGGCTCTCGGAGTGACTCGATTACTCTTCGGTCGAACTCTGGAAATTCGTCTAAGAACAGAAGTCCTTTGTGTGCAAGTGTGATTTCTCCAGGGCGAAGGTGTGCGCCACCACCAACGATCGCAACATGACTTGATGTGTGGTGAGGAGCTCTAAATGGAGGAGTTTTTATAAAATCATCGTTTAGAATTCCACAAACAGAGTGAATGGAAGTTGCTTCGATTATGTCTTCATAAGAAAGTGGTGGAAGGATTGAAGCTAAAGCTTTTGCGAGCATTGTTTTTCCTGTTCCAGGGGGTCCCCACATTAAAACATTGTGTCCCCCGCTTGCTGCTATTGTGAGCGCTCTTTTTGCACTCTCGTGTCCTTTTATGTCTGCAAAATCTATTTCAGGAGTAGTTTCATTTGTTTCGAAATCGTGCTCGAAAGAATTTTCTTTGTAATTTTTTGGATCTTTTAAAATTTTAATTACTTCTTCTAAGCTTTCTACGGGAATTATTTTTATATCTTTTATGAGCCTCGCTTCTTTTTCGTTTTCTTTTGGTATGAAAACTTCAAGGAAGCCTGTTTCTTTTGCTTTTTTCACAATAGGGAGTACTCCAGAAATTTTTCGGAGATTTCCATCGAGAGCAAGTTCTCCTAAAAATAACTTCTTTGAAGTCTCAAAATTTAATTGTTCAGAAGCAAGTAGGTAAGAGATCGCAATCGGAAGATCAAAGTGTGAACCTTCTTTTTTAATATCAGCTGGGGCAAGAGAAATTACAACTTTCTGATTTTTAGCTTTTGGTGAATCAAACCCACTGTTTTTGATGGCTGAATTTACCCTATCTTTTGCTTCCTCGACAGCTTTGTCTGGAAGACCGACTACTGAAAAAGCAAAAAGACCCCGCGAGAGGTCAGTTTCGACATCTATGATCGTTCCCGAGAGAAGTTCACTTTGTCCACTTTTGATTTTTGCTACAGGCATTTATTTTAAATGACTTTTACAGGTTGTTGCTGCGGGGTTGGCTCCAAGTCGATCGAGTTCGATTGGTTCTCCAGAAACTTCGCAAATTCCGTATGTGCCGTTTTCAATTCGCTCGAGCGCTTGTTTTACTTCGAGAAGTCTGATTTCTAAATCTCTGTTTATTGCTTGATTGTTTCCAAATTCTTCGATTTTGTCAGCTACCTCGTTTCTGTCGGCTTCGTTTATATCCATTACAGGGGCAACTGGCTCAAAATCTTCGGCTTGGTTTGGGTTTTCTACACCAACTGTTTGTAATTCTTCTAGTAAAACCAGCTTTTCTTCCTCAAGTCTCGCTTTAAATT
>JAUPVJ010000030.1 GCA_030917145.1 Patescibacteria group bacterium | reverse complement strand
TTATCTTGATTCTCTCCATCTGTTCTTTTGTAAAAGCTTCATGACCGTAAATTGATCTTTTTCTTCCGTTGAGAGAGACGAAGGGAAGTTTAACTTCATTTAAATATTCATCGTGAAAATAAAATCCTCGTGGGTAAGAAGAGTTTGAAAGGGAAATTGACCCGCAGACAAATGAAATCAGAGTTTTGTCTTTTTTAGCACGCAAAAGAGCGAAGTGTGAAAAGAAAGGGTGAGAGAGAAGTCCGTTGTGATCGGCGCTACTTGCAAAGCCTGTTTTATTTAAAGAGTTTATTATTTTTTCAGTTTTTTCTTCACCAAGTACAGGGAGTGTGATTTCTCTGATCGCTTCAAAAAGTTCTTCTTTTTTTTCATTTAAAAAACTTTTTTTAGGAAATTTTTCATCTATGTATTTACTCCAATTGTCTTTTCCATATTTTTCATATAGGGAAGCAAAAACAGGCTTTTTTGGAAAAACTATTTTTTTTGCTTCCTCGAGATTCATCTGTCTATGATACTGCGGGCAAATCACTTTAGAAAGTATATTTTTCCGCCTTTTTGTGCTATTTTGTGAGTTGTTTGAGTGTAGTAGCGAGAAGTGGTGAGCTTGGGTTGGGACCCAAGCGCAAGACCTTTTGAGAGCTTTTATGAACTAAAGAGAAATAAAAGATCCAAAAGGTGTACTGCTCCTGTAAGGAGGAGATAAATTTCAGTAGAAATTTATCTGTGACCTAATGTAAGACTTTGCTAAAGCGCGGTAAAATGTAATAAAAAGGAGACGTGTCAGAGCGGTCTAATGTGCGACTTTGCTAAAGTCGTAGGGGGATTAAACCCCCTCGGGAGTTCGAATCTCCCCGTCTCCGCAGTTTGAAACGCAGTGAAAACTACGGAGACGAGCAAAGTGTATGAACACTTTGCGTGGGAGATTCGAACGGTTTTTGCATTGAGCTTGTAGCAACAAGCGAAGCAAAAACCGGTGCCCAGAACTTTAATTTTTGACTGAAAAATTAAAGTTTGAGGGAGAAACTCTCTCCGTCTCTTATTAATGTCTAATTATGTAATATAATCTCTACATGCAAAAAACTTTCATCGACAAACTTGCTTTTATAGAAATTCAAAATAAAAAGATTCTAGAAACAAAAAGTTTCGGAAAAGACAAATGGTATATTCCTGGAGGAAAAAGAGAGGGAAATGAAAGTGACAAGGATGCACTAATTCGTGAAATCAAAGAAGAGTTGTCTGTCGATTTGATTCCTGAAACTATCGAGTATTTTGGTACTTTTGAATCTATTGCTCATGGAAAGCCCGAAGGTACGATGGTCCGGATGGCTTGTTACGAAGCAGAGTTTAAAGGGGAATTAAAACCAAGTGCCGAGGTAGAAAAAATGGATTGGTTTGAATACGGAAGAATAGACGAAGTCTCTCCTGTAGACCAGCTTATTTTTGAGGATCTAAAATCAAAAGGGTTGATTGAGTAATTCAATAAAGTACTAGGTTGTAATATATTATTTTTCGTATATATTTTATCTGTTGGAGGATTGGGTGAGTGGTTGAAACCAGCGGTTTACTAAACCGCCGACGGGTAAAACTGTCCGTGAGTTCGAATCTCACATCCTCCGCATTTTGAAGCGCAGTGAAAACTGCGGAGGATGTGGCCTAACTTTTTTTAAAAAAGTGTTAGGCAGATTCGAAAGCCGGAGCGCGGCGGCGCGAGGCGGGGTAGCGAGATTTTTCAGCAGAAAAATACTTGTGACCGAATCTCACATCCTCCGCAAAATAATGACCAAAGGGAATATGTTTTGCGAGAGTGTAGTTTAAGGAGCGCGTGTATACAAGCGACTATAAACCCACCTCCGCAAAAATTTCCATAAGTAATTTTATGTAACACCTTTCTTGTTAGAAAAAAATTTGTTAGCATAGGTCTTTATGCTCACATATATTTTGTTTATAATTGGTTTTGTTTTACTTATCAAAGGGGCTTATTTTTTAGTAGATGGTTCGGGTTCAATCGCTAAAAAATTAAAAATACCATCTTTGGTTATAGGGTTAACTGTTGTTGCTTTTGGAACTTCTGCTCCAGAAGCTGTGGTAAATGTTCTCGCATCTCTTAGTGGTAATACTGAAATTGCAATAGGTAATATTTTAGGTAGTAATATTGCAAATATATTTTTGATTTTAGGTATCTCTTCAATTATCTACCCATTAACTGCACAAAAAAATACAGTCATAAAAGAGATCCCATTTAGTCTTTTGGCGGCACTGTTGGTTGGTTTTATGGCAAACGACATGTTACTTGAGGGGAGAATGTTTTCGGAAATTTCTCGTATAGATGGGTTGATACTCCTGTCTTTTTTTGTGATTTTTATATATTACATTGTTGGGATAAGTAAAAATGGTGTTGACTCAGAGGAAGATAGTCTGCCAATGTATTCAATTGGTAGATCTATTTTTTTCATATTCTTTGGGCTTGTTGGGTTAGTGCTTGGTGGAAAATGGATTGTCGACGGTGCTGTTGCAATGGCTCTATCTTTTGGAGTTAGTCAGTCGCTTGTTGGTCTTACTATTGTTGCAATAGGTACTTCGCTTCCAGAACTTGCTACTTCTGTTGTTGCTGCTAGGAAAAAGCAGTCAGATATAGCTATTGGTAACATTGTTGGTTCAAATATATTTAATATTTTTTGGATACTAGGTATAAGCGCTCTAATCAATCCTATGCCATTTTCCGCAAAATCTAACCCAGATATTTTTATGGCAATAGTCGCTAGTTTGTTGCTATTTCTTACAATGTATATTGGGAAACGGCATGTTATTGAAAGGTGGCAAGGTTTTGTTATGGTTGCGATTTATCTTTGTTATCTCTTGTTCTTGATTTTAACTCAATAGTTTGAATATATATGTGTGTGATAATTTGGTGAAATAAAAATATGATTCAAAAAATTATAAAAAAATTACCTATTCATTCTCGCTGGAGATTGGCATTTAAAACTACCCCTTTAATCTTTGGGATAATTGTTATTAAATTTATCGTGCATTATTTTGGGTATGAATTTTTAACACTCAATTCTCTTTTTACTGCAATTATTTCCGCTAATATATTTTTAATTGGTTTCCTTATTTCTGGCACACTTGTGGATCATAAGGAAAGTGAAAAATTACCTAGCGATCTTGCTTCAAGTATAGAAACAATGGCGGACGAGGGTTTTATTATCTATAAGAACAAAAAAAGCCAAGAGGTAAAAAAATATCTGCAAAAATTACTGGAGCTTAATCAGTCACTCGTGAAGTGGTTCTATAAAAAAGAACGAACTGAAAATATTATGAGACAGCTCCATTCTTTTAATGATGATTTTCTTGCCTTTGAATCCCAGACACAAGCAAACTTTATAGTACGTTTGAAGCAGGAGCAAAATGCTATTCGAAAAATGGTACACCGAATAGACACTGTTAGAGATACATCTTTTCTTGGTACCGGATACGCCATTGTTGAAATTATGGCCTCTCTCCTCATTTTGGGATTCGTGTTTATAAACATAAATCCTTTTTATGAAAGTGTTTTCTTTGTTTCCTTTGTTAGTTTTATCCTAATTTATATGATTTATTTTATTAAAGATCTGGATAATCCTTTCGGGTATTATGATGAAGATAACTTAGTTGAAGAAGTTTCTTTAAAACCAATAAAAGATAGTCAAAAAAGAATAGAATTTTACTTTGAAGAATTGAAAAAAGAAACACAATAGAGTCTGATATTTTTGAAGTAGAAAATCATCTATCTGTTTTTGTCTTTATTCTTTTCTTCCAACTCGTAACCTCGCCCCCGCACCCAAAACTAAAAGCACGATTGCTATAGAAAAATGTGGCAGGTGGCCAATTAGCTCTACTGGTCCTAAAAGATAAAGAGTCGTTACTAAAAACACTGCAAGCGCGATAGTTGTTGTGCGAGTCACTAATCCAAGTAAAAAGAAAAGTCCAAACAATGTTTCTGCGGCCCCAGCAGAAAAAGCAAACCAATAGTCGGTAAAGCCCTCAAAACCAAGTGTGTGCATGAAATTCCAGTTGTAAGAAGACAAAAAGTTTGCTGTAAGAGAAGGGTTTAAAATCTTTTCTGAAAATCCCAAGATCATGAGATTTAATCCTGTTCCCACACGAAGTAGTGGAAGTCCGTAGCTATGTACTTTGTGAATCAGAGTTGTAAAAGATTTTGTATCGATAAGTTGCCATTTTGGTCGTCCAACAATCATCGCGTAAAAAGCAAAACCTACCATTTCTAAAGTATCCATCATTTCAAGAAAACCGTATTCTTTAATCGCAAAACCAAACAAGACTATCAAAAGTAAACCTCCAATTCTCTCGTAAATTCCAAGAAAAATCATTGCTCCAGCTAGAGCTTGAAGCCAGATTAGTCTTTCCCCGAGTAAGCTTTCTGGTATTAAATTTGGTGCAAATATAAATCCATAGTAGGAAAAGATTAAAAATGAAAGTCCAAAACCAATACTCGCGAGTGAAAGCACAAAAGGTGCAACTTTTTCAAGGGATCTATCAAACCATTTTGGAGTGTTTAATTTTTTTTCTAGGAAAATTCCAATATTTACTACAATTACACTTAAGATGATCGCCAAAACCACAGGTAAATCAGTAAGCTCATAAGGGCGCACGGTTTCTTTCTCTTCCGCAAACCATTTTACGTGCGCAAGCGCGAGAGAGGGTAGTGAAAAAAAAGTTAGTAAAAAAGAAAAAAAGATCGATTTATTTTTTTTAAAAATTTTCATTTGTATTTTATTTATTATGAATTTTTATTCTTAGGTATATTTTAGTACGCTATTGCAATTTTTAAAACCCTTCTCGCTTTTTTAGCAAACAATTCTTTTTCAGCTTCTAGTAGTGTAACTCCTGTAGTGGTCACATCGTCGATCAGTAAAATATTTTTACCTGAAATTTTTTCTGGATCCGCTTTAAATGCATTTTTTAAATTTTTTTCTCTTTCTTCTTTTGAGAGCCCGTGCTGGTCTTTCGTTTCTTTGATCTTCTTTAGTACTTTTGGTGCAAATTCTGCGTTTAAGAGGTTTGAAATCTCTTTTGCAAAGACTTCGCTGTGATTAAAGCCCTTTTTAAGTATTTTTTTATCAAAAAGGGGAATTGGCACTACCAAAGGCTCTCCAAAGCCGTAGAGTTCGTTTTCCTCAGCGATTTCGGCCATTAGGTCATCTGTTATTGCTCCAATCATCTTTTTTGCGATTTCTTTTTCTTCATGTTCTTTTATTAAAATGATCGCTTTTTTCACGACAGCTTCTTTGTATGGAAAAAAAGCTAAAACCCCAGACGATTTCTTTGTTGGAATTACAAAGTCTTTCCAAGAATCTACACTCGTTTTTTGAACCTTTGTTTTTAACTCATCGTATTCTTCGAAAATGGTCCAGAAATTTTTAAATATAGAGTTTACATGAAAAAATAAATTTTTTGAAAAATTCTTCACAGTGTTATGATATAATCAAAGCAAAATCTAAACAAAGTTATGGACAATCCTTTTAAAAATTTTTTGAAACATGGAGACCAAAGTGTCATTGGTATTGATATTGGTGCTTCTGCGATAAAAGTAGTTCAGCTTGCGAAAGTGCGAGGAAAAGCTGTTTTAAAAACTTACGGATCTTTAGCTCTCGGTCCTTACGCTGGGCTTTCTATTGGTCAAGCCGTGGCACTTCCTGCGGACAAAGTAAGCGAAATCATAAATGATCTTTTAAAAGAAGCGAACGTAACCACTCGTAATTCTGGTGTTGCGATCCCTCTTCGCTCAAGTCTTGTTTCTTTGATAGAAGTTCCCACCGTCTCAGATCGCGAAATGCAACAAATGATTCCTCTTGAAGCAAGGAAGTATATTCCCGTGCCTGTGAGCGAAGTAACTATGGATTGGTGGATTATTCCAAAAGAAGAAGAAAAATCTTTTGATTTTGAAGTCTTTAACAAACAGCAACCACAAGGAGGAACAAAAATTTCAAAAACAGAAGTTTTGGTGGTTTCAATTCACAATGAAATTTTAAATACTTTCGCGAGTATCATCAAAGGAGCCAATCTAGACACTAGTTTCTTTGAGATTGAAATGTTCGCATCTATTCGCTCGCTTGTAGATCGCGAAACCGCCCCTGTAGCTATTTTTGACATGGGTGCGGCGGGTACAAAGCTCTATATTATAGATAGGGGGGTTATTCGAAAGTCTCATATCATAAACAAAGGTTCTCAAGACCTGACTCTTGCTCTTGCTCAAGGTTTTCAAATCACTCCAGAAAAGGCGGAAAAAATAAAAAGAAATCTACATGATGTAGGGGGTGATGAAAAAGCTATTTACGATATTATTTCACTTCCACTTGATTATATTTTCTCAGAAGCTTCTACTGTGCTTTTGGCTTACCAAAAGAAATACAACAAAAGTATTAGTAAAGTGATTTTAACTGGAGGTGGAGTTGCTTTGTTTGGTTTTGCGGAGCGAGCAAAGAAGAGATTTGAAACAGAGGTGGTTATGGGTAATCCTTTTTCAAAAATCGAGACTCCTGCCTTTTTGACAGATATATTAAAAACAACAGGACTCGATTTTTCTGTAGCTGTAGGTATAGCACTTCGAAAACTTCAAGAGTTAGGTTAAAAGTTGTACACAGGAAAATACTTTTTTTATTTTCTTCGTAGTACTTTTTGTTCTATAATTAAAAAAAACCGTGGAAACAAAGTTTCAAACATCTTTCATACCAAAAACAACAATCCAAACACCGACCACTCCTGCTTTTAGGAAAAGTAAGTCGCCGGGGATTTTAGTCTCTTTTTGTTTTCTAATTCTTTTAGTGAGTTTGCTGTTTGCTGTGCTAAGTTTTGGTTATTTGTCTTTTCTTGAAAACACAAAAAAGACTATGGATGAGCAACTGAAAGCAAATATTGAAAAATTTGAAAAAAGAACTCTTGAGGAATACGCAAGATTAGACACACGTATTGAGACAGCTACTCTTTTGATCAATACTCACATCGCTCCTTCTTATTTCTTAGAATTTTTGCAAGCTGAGACTTTAAAAAGTGTAAAATTTACGAACTTAAAATATGAACTTTCTGCAGACGGGTCATATGCTTCTGTTTCTATGACAGGGGTTGCAAAAAGTTACAACGCTATCGCTTTTCAATCAAACGTTTTTGGAAATTTTAAAGATCTTACAACTCCGATTTTCTCAAACCTCGATCTTGATCTGCTCGGAAACGTCACTTTTGCCTTTACTTCAAGAATCAATTCAAGCTTTATTTACTACAAAAACAAAGCAGAGGAGTTTAAGCAGAGATCCCAAGGTGTCGTTTCTACAGATGCTCAACCAAAAACAGAAAGTACTGACGCAGCCTTGATGGGCGATGTGGATTCACTTTTACAAGATATAGATTTAACTGACCTTTCTCAATAAAAATGAAAACAGGACTTTCAATATTGTTCATACTGATGGCGATCACAACCTTCTTTTTCTATACAGAAGATAAATACGCCGAGATCAAACAAGCAAAGCTTGATATTGTTGATTATGAGGAGGCCTTAAGACAATCTCGAGATATCTTAGATAAGAGAGAGGAGTTGCTAGAAAAATACAAAGCTTTTAAAAAAGAAGATTTAGATAATCTTAAAAAGCTTTTACCTGATCACATCGATAACGTTCAGCTCATTTTGGATCTTAACAATATCGCAAAAAAATACGGCATGACTTTGAAGGGTATAAAAGTTGAAACTGGTCCAGATAGCGCTTTTGAACAAGGTAGTACGACAAATAAATCTAGTTACGGAACAATAGCTGTTTCTTTTAAAGTTACTTCTGATTACCCTACTTTTGTAAGTTTCTTGCAAGACGTTGAAAGAAGTTTGCGTATCGTAGACATTACCGATCTGACTTTTACAACTCCAGAAAAAACTACAAACTATGATTTTGGTATCACAATTAAAACATATTGGTTAAAATAAAATGAAAGAATTACTTCAAAAATCAAAAGTTCCAATAATTATCTTCGCTGTACTTTTTCTTTGTTTTGTTGCTTATAATGTCTTTATAAAAAGTGAAGACAGTGACGCTCTTGTAGAATATGCTTTTTCTGAAGAATCAGAAACTCGCCAACAATTAGATAAAGATATCTTACCCCTTTTAACTTTAGTAAAAAATGTTCAATTTGATGGCACTCTGTTTTCAGACCCAACGTTTCAAAGTTTGGCTGATTTTTCTAAACCAATTGAACCAGAAGATAAGGGGCGAGAAAATCCTTTTTCAGGGACTTTGGTTGGTCCAAGCGAC
>JAUPVJ010000029.1 GCA_030917145.1 Patescibacteria group bacterium | reverse complement strand
TTCCGATCTGCGAGAGATGAGGGGAAGTTTATGGGATATCCAAATCTTTTTGTGCGGATGCACCCTAAAGAAGAATTTAACAAGTTCGCACCTTTCTTAAACACTACAATTAAGAATCTTCATGTCGAGTTTCCTGGAAAATTTCTTTCAAAGGAAATGGGTACAAGGATTGAGATTCAGGAAGAAGATATCGCAAATTTGAAGAACACGCTTAAATACTCAGATGTGTCTATTAACTATCTTTCCACGATGACCTTGGAGTCTTTTATTTTTGATAAGCCAGTTGTCAATATTAATTACCCGGAGAAATATCACAGAGGGTATACTTTTAGACACTATAAGCCAATTGTTGAAGCTCAGGCTGTATTTTTGTCGGAGAGCTTTGATGATTTTGTGAAGGATATAAATACTTGTCTTGATAACACAAGTGTAAAATCAAAAGAACGACAAAAAATCTTCAATGATTTTATTTATTTTAAAGATGGTTTGTCTTACAAGCGGAATGTTGATTTCTTAGCTAGAATAGTATAACAATGTCTTTTCCTTATAATTCAACTGAAAAAGAAAATATAAGTTGTAACTTTTGCGGTGGCAATGATTATAAAATTTTATCAAAAAAAGGAACTGATGATCTGGATTTAATCTCAGTTATTTGTAAAAAGTGTGGGTTGATTTTTATAAATCCGCGCATGAAAAAAGAGGGCTACGCACTTTACTATGAGAAAGAGTACAGAGATAAAACTATAAATAATGGCGCTGGTGGTTCTGGGTTTAGTTGCGAAAGACTTCATGAGACTACAAAAAAACACGGCGAAGCTTTGGCGAACATGTTTTTGCCATTTTTAAAAGTTAAAGGCGATATCATGGAAGTTGGTTCTGGGGTGGGTGGCGTGCTTGCTGGAATTAAAAAAGTTACAGGAAGAAAAGTTTACGGGATTGAACCTTCAGGACAAGAAGCGTCTTACGCTAGTAGTGTGGGTATTGAGACATATCATGCTTTAATTGAAGATTTTACCGATAGAGAAAATAAATTTGCAGTTGTTCTTAGTACTCAATCTTTAAATCATTTTCTAGATCCAAAATATTTTTTTGTATGGGCGCACGACTGTTTAGTGAAAGACGGTCTCTTGATTGTTGAGGTTATGAACTTTAGACATCAACTTAAGAAATCCGGTCTTTTTAAAAATAGTGTAAAGATTGACCACGTGTATATGTTTACACCAGAAGTTTTAAAAGCTTTTATTGAATCAAGTGGGTTTGAAATTCTACATTGTGATGTTGATGAGTATGTGAAGAAGGAAAAGATACAAGGCATTCCTAGGGTGCATATTCGTATTGTTGCACGGAAATTAAACCTCACGCCGTTTAAGAACTTGTCTACCCCGAAAGATTTGTATTCAAAAACTTTAGGCTCATTAAATAAATTTAAGATTTATATGTATTATCTTTTGCACAGTCGACTGGCTAATTTTTTTAAAAAACGTGTCTAAAAAGATTTTTATTACCAGTTTTCATCCCCTAGTTTCTAGAAATATTCTATCTTCTGGAATTCTAGACAAGTTAAATTCATCCGGCTTTAAAGTGGTTATTTTGGTACCAAGAGAGAAAAAGGATTTTTTTGAAAAAAGTTTTGCAAATGAAGGTGTTGTTGTTGAAGGAGTTGTTTTTAAATCAGGACGCAGAGAAGCTTTTTTTCGCTATATTTCTTTTGCGTGTTTACGTACGGAAACTTTAAAAATAAAGAGAAAAACAGAGATGGGAGGAAGTGGTGCTATTAGTTCTTTGTTTTTTGCCAATCGGATTGGTGTAGGACTCCTTAGATTTTTGGAGAAAATAACTTATAAACATGATATTTTCGGCACATTATTTGAAAAATATAAACCAGAGAAAGTCTTTTCAACTGACATGCAAAGTGAGCTGGATATAGCTTTAATTCATGAAGCAAAAAAAAGAAACATAAAAACTGTGGGAATGATTCGTTCTTGGGATAATCTAACTTCTAAAGGTTTGATTAGGGTAATTCCAGGGAAGCTTTTGGTTTGGAATGAGATTGTCAGGACTGAAGCTCAAAAGTATCATTATATAAAAGATCCGCTAATTTCAATTGTCGGGATTGTTCATTATGATTCATATAAAGATTTAAAAGAAACAAGTCGTGAAGATTTTATAAAAAAGATTGGTGGGGATGTTTCAAAGAAAACCGCACTTCTTGTACCTATCGGGGATAGGTATCTGAAAGAAAATACCGTAGACAGAGATATTGTAAAAATTTTGTCTGAGATTTTACCGTTAAATTTTCAAATACTAGTACGGCTTCCACCTGGAGATTTTGTGCGAGAACTTGAAAACAAAGAAAACAAATTTGAAAGAATTAAAGTACTTTTTGATCGAGCTACAAAAAATTTTGAAAATATAAAAATGACTGAGATTGGAAAACAAGACGACGAGCATTTGGTGAATACCTTAAGGAATGTTGATATTGTAATATCCGGACCTTCTACAATGGCAATTGATTCTGTGGTCTTTGATAAGCCTACAGTTTTGTTTGGTTTTGATGGATATCAAAAAAGGCCGTACCTAGATAGTATAAGAAGGTATTATGACTATGATAATTTTGTGCCTGTGATTGAAAGTGGTGGAGTTAGACTTGCAAAGTCCGTGGAAGAATTTAAAGAACTTGTAAATAGTGCTATAAATAATCCTTCAAAGGATCATGATTTTAGGATGTGTTTAGTTGACATGGAAGCATCGGTTTTTTACGGCAAATGTTTAGAAAGACTTATGGACGCTTTAAAATAAAATGAGAACAATTTTTATTACAATTTTTGAGGGGGTAGAAGTAAAGAATATTTTGCGTACACCCATACTTGAAAATCTCTTAAAAGAGGACGATATAAGAATTGTCTTGTTTACAAAATCTGTAGAAAAATTAGATTTTTATAAAAAAGAGTTTAATGACCCTCGGATTTTATTTGAAGTTGTGGAGTGGAAGTCAAAGTCTTTTGTCGATAATCTTTTTGCTAAATTAAAATTTGTATTGCTTCGTACAAAAACCACTGATTTAAAAAGGAAACTAGTCTGTCAGTATGAAAAAAAATACTTACGGTATCTTTCTGGGAGACTTATAAATATGATCTTTGCCTGGCCAATTTTTAGAAAGATTGCTCGGTTTATTGATTTTGCTTTGGTAAAAGACGATACCTTTAAGACGTTTTTTGATAAATATAATCCGGACCTAGTTTTCATGGCTCACCTTTTTGATGAGCCGGAAATTGCAATGTTGCGAGAAGCAAAAAAAAGAAACATAAAAACTGTTGGATTTATAAACTCTTGGGACAAAGTAACCGCACGTTGCATGTTGAGACTTTTGCCAAATAAGCTCATTGTTTTTAACAATATAGTAAAAAAAGAGCTCATAGATTTTAATGAGGTAATGGAAGAAGATGTGTTTGTTTCTGGTCTACCTCAATATGATTTTTTATATTCAAACAAGGTTAGTAGTAGGGAAGATTTTTTTAAAAAAATAAATATTGATCCACAAAAAGAGTTATTGGTTTACGCTTCTATGGGTAGAGCGTTCAGTGTCTCTGATTGGGACATGATTGATTTTCTATATTCGCTTAAATTTTCAGGGAAATTAAAAAAGGATTTTGATGTCTTGGTTCGTTTTCAGCCCAACGATTTTGTGGACGAAGAAGAACTTAAAAAAAGACCAAATTTAAAATATGATTTACCTGGTAAAAGATTTGGCTCAAAACGAGGTGTTGATTGGGATATGAATTTTGGAGAACTAAACCATCTTCACGACACCTTGTTTCACATGTCTATTTTGGTTTGTTACGCTTCAAGTATTAGTATAGATGCTGTTGTGTTAGACAGGCCTGTTGTGAACATTGATTTTGAGATAAAAGAAAATCCATTTTTGCTAAAGTCACCGACACAGTACTATAAAACTGTGCACTATAAAAATGCTGTAGACATAGGAGCAATTAGTCTTGTTAAAAGTAAAGAACAATTGGTAGAATCTTTAAATTCGTATCTTTTGAATCCATCTTTGTTAAAATCTGAACGCGCGAGACTTGTGAGAGAGCAGTGTGTTTTTACGGATGGAAAATCAGGAGAACGAGTAGCTAAATTTTTACTACAAAATATAAAATCATGAACATCGTAATCCTTACAGGTAACCAATATAGACATAAATACTTTGCGAACACAATCAACAAGGTTTTTCCTGTTGAAGCTATATTTTCAGAAGGTAAAGTATTTAACCCGTCCGGAGAATCATCTGAAGATAAAAAACTTAGCCATCCGGAAAAAGCACTGTGGGATTGGCACTTTGGTTTAGCGAAGAAAGAAGAGGAGAATTTTTTCGGTGCGAATAAAGAATTTGTTTGTGAAAAGGTTTTTGAGGTGCCAAAAGGTGAAGTTAACTCTGCACTCTGGGTTGATAAAATTTCATCGCTTAATCCTGATGTTGTAGTGGTGTACGGTACTAGTTTATTAAAGGAAGAAACAATTTCTCGTTTTCCTCAGATCATAAATATGCACCTTGGACTTTCTCCTTATTATCGAGGTTCTGGTACAAATTTTTGGCCACTTTACAATAATGAACCGCAGTATGTTGGAGTTACTATCCATAAGATTGATTGTGGAATTGATACTGGAGAGATAATTCATCAAGGTAGACCAAAGATAGAGAAAGGAAACAATCAGCATGTGATTGGGAATAAAACCATAGAAGTTGGAACAGATTTAATGATTCAAGCGATAAAAGAATTTTCTGAAGGTTCTTTAAAATCCTTCCCACAAAGTGGAAAGGGTAAACTGTATCAAAGAAAAGATTTCAATATTTCACATGTTGAGCATTTGAAAGATTTGATGGAAGGTGGAATGATTGATTCTTATGTGGATAAAAATGTTCACGATCAGATAAAGGTAGATATTATAAAATAATATGGAAAAAATTCTTTACGTTGTACCGATTATTGATACAGAGGGACCGACTCTTGGGCGAGAAGATATGATAGACAGTTGGGATTCTCTTTCTCTTGTGGTCCAAAAATTGACAGGAGAACTTAGGGAGTCTTTGCGAGATTCTTTCGGAAATCCTTTGGTGATTAACTGGTTTATGCTCGATTGGACTGGTTATTCTAAAAATGACAAAGAATTTCAAAGAAGAGGTCATGATGCAAATTTGCACGCCGTCTGGGATTTTTATAGAAAAGGTTTCTTGAGTGATGAAAATCTTAAAAAAACAAAAGACGGTCTCTACTGGCATTACCACCACCCACCATTAGATGGTTCTTGGGGCTGGAACAAAAATTGGAATGATTCGAAGTGGTATGAATACATTTTAGGAAAACTTATTTTAAATCATAATTATTTTCCTTCAGTTTATCGAGCTGGAAAATATGTAGAGACAAATGAAAATTCTCATTGGTTGGAAGACTGGATTCCATTCGATTACTCTTCTATTTCTCCCGTAAAGCGAGAGTTTTGTGATTGGAGTGAAGCAACTACTTCTTGGAGCCCTTATCATCCAAGTGTAGAAAATTATCAGATAGAAGGTAATATGAAAAGGTGGATCGCCCGATCTTTACCTGTAGCTGCAAAGGGGGGTTCGGGGACCCTGGACCCTTTAGAGATTGAAAAGGCTTTTGATCAGGTCTTAAAAGGTGAAAAAGCTATTTTTTCTTTTCATACGCATGATTATTACAAAAGTATATTAGAGGAATTTTCTACAGCACATAAATTAATAGAGCGTATAAGTAAAGAAAAAGGAGTTTCTTTCAAGTACTCAAACTGCTTAGAAGCTCTTAGGGATTATGAAAATTTGGAACTTCCTCAATTAGAAGTTCAAGTGCAAAAAAAAGATCATAATATTGATATTGTGTTTAATCATGTGATATTTTGCAAGAAACCTTTTATTGTTTCAGAAAATGAAAAAGGTGAAATAAAAATAGTGAATAGTCAAAAAGTGTCAGATGATAATATTTCTTATAAATCAGAGCTTCCAATTGATTCTGTTCGGTTTGGTGTTGGAGGAAATGATGTTTATGGAAACACTGTAGTGTGTAATTTAAATGTATAAAATTATGGAAGAATTTAAATATAAAGAAAAAAAATTAGAATCTATAAAATGCAATATTTGTGATGGTGTTGATTTTGAAACAATAGAAAATAAAAGTGTAAATAATTTAGATGTACAAACTGTTATTTGTAAAAAATGTAGTTTGATTTTTATAAATCCACGGATGTCTGCCAAAGATTACGACGAGTATTATATGAGATTTTATCGTAAAGATAGGTCAGAAATAAAACAAAAAATAATTGAAAAAAATAATTTAGAGAAGAATTTTGAAAATGCTAGACGTTTCGGAAAGGGAATAATTTCCTATATGGGAGAATTTGTAAAAGATGGTTTAACTATTGATGTGGGATCAAGTACTGGGGGAATTTTATATGGCATGAGGGAGTGTCGTCCAAATCTCAAACTTCTTGGTATCGAACCATCCACAGACGAGTCCAACTATGCAAACAAAAAAGGTGTTGAAACTGTGAGGGGGCTTTTTGAAGATGTAAAATTAGATCTAAAAGAAAAAGCAACAAATATTTTATGTGTACAGAGTTTAAACCACCTTCTTGACCCTAAAAAATTTTTACTTTGGGCGCATGATACTTTGCAAGATGATGGTCATGTCTTTTTGGCTGTAAAAAATTGGCGACATCAGGTGCGCAGAGCCGGGTCTTTACATTTAGGTGTTCAGATCGATCATGTTTACATGTTTACTCCAGAGACTCTAAAACTTCTCTGTGAGGTTGCGGGATTCCAAGTAGTTTACATGGACGTAGACGAAGGGAAAAACAGGGAAGATATAAAGATACAAAAAAACAATGGTCTAAATACACACCATGTAAGAATTGTGGCAAAAAGACTAAATAGTTCTTTAAAGTCAGATTTTAAAAAGAGTTTGTACTTAAAAACAAGAATGGAACTTTTCCCACTTTTTGTAAAATTTGTCTATATTTTTAAGTATTCTCACAGGTTTGCGTTTTTGAGGAAAATGCTGCATATTTGATGGACTTATGCGTAAAGTTTGCTTCGTAATCACAAGCTTCATTCACTACAGCCGAAATCTTTTAGTGCTTGAAGAATTAAGAAAAAGAAAAGATGTTGAACTCCATATAGTGGTTGGAGGTTCCGCTCTTTTGTCTAAATATTCTTCAAAATTCGCCCACATTAAAGATCTTCTAAAAAAAGATGGACACACAAGACTTTACGAAGTTTATTTTTCTTTAGAAGGTAATGATTTAGCCACGAAAGCAAAAACAGCCGGTCTTGGAATTATTGAATTCACCACTCTTTTTAACAATATAAAACCCGATGTTGTAGTTGTAAGAGGAGATCGTTTTGAGGTTCTTTCAGCGACAATCGCAGCGGCTTATATGTCTCTTCCTGTAGCTCACATTGAAGGTGGAGATCTTTCAGGATCGATTGATGAAAGTGTAAGGCATGCAATTACAAAATTTTCTCATATACATTTTGCAACAAATGCACCTGCAAAAGAAAGAATACTCCGACTTGGAGAACATCCAAATTATGTTTTTAATTTTGGAAGCCCTGACATTGAAGTAGTAGATAAGCTTTCTAAAAAATCTAAAAAAATTGATCTTAAAAAAACAGGTAGTGGTGCATCTTTTGATTTAAAAGATGGGTACATGATGGTGATGTTTCATCCAGACATCAATGATGTAAAAAAAATTCACACTTATACAAAAAATATTTTAAAAGCTGTCCATGAGATCGGTCTTCCAACCCTATGGTTTTGGCCAAATTTTGACGCTGGAGCTGAGGATTTGTCTCAAGAGCTACGATTGTTTAAAGATGAGGTTAAGGGGCATAAAATTCGTTTTATGCGCTATCTTGGGCCTCGTGAATTTGTCTGGCTTTTAAACAATACAAAATGTTTGATTGGAAACTCTTCTGCTGGTGTAAAAGAGTGCTCGTTTTTGGGAGTGCCAGTAGTAAACGTTGGAAAAAGACAAAATGGGCGTTTGAAAGCAGAAAATGTGGTGAGTGTGGATTTTGATCCAAAGAAAATTAAAAAAGCGATTGAAAATCAGTTAAAAGCAAAACGATTTAAATCTTCTCAACTGTATTTTGCAAAAAACACTAGTAAAAATATTGCAGACACGATTGCAACCGTCCCTTTGTATACACAAAAAATATTTATAGATTAAGATGATCAAAAAAGATTTTCAAAAAATTATTGCAGATGGTGAAGTGTTTGTGATTGCTGAGATCGGAAAAGGATTCATCCAAACAAAAGAAGACCAAAGCGTCGAGACATACTTAAAAAACGCCAAAGAATTAGTTGACGCTGCTTTGGAGACAGGTGTTCAAGCTGTGAAGTTTCAAACTCATGAATATGAAGATGAACAAATGAACATTGATGTCACTTCACCTCATTTTAAAGGAAGTGACAGGTATTCTTGGGTAAAAAGAAACACTAATGCTGCGTCGATAGAATTTTGGAAAGAATTGAAAGAGTACACAGAGAGTAGGGGTTTAATCTTTTTCTCTACACCAATGTCTCGAAAATCTGCAGAAAAGCTCCAAAGTTTAGATGTGCCACTTTGGAAGGTTGGGTCTGGAGATGTGGAAGATCATGTAATGCTCGATTTTTTAATCGAAACAAAAAAATCAATCATCATTTCAACTGGGATGGTAAGTCTTTCGCAGTTAGATGAAGTAGTAAATTACATCACTTCAAAAGGTTCACCCTTAACAGTTCTTTATTGTGTTAGTGAGTACCCTTGTCCGAGCGAAAAATTTAATCTTTCAACAATTAAATATTTAAAAGAAAAATATCCAAATCTTACGATTGGTTTTTCAGATCACTCTGTTGGAGACAATACCGTACCTCTCGCTGCGGTTGCGTTGGGTGCACAAGTCATAGAAAAACATTTTTCTCTTTCTCGAGATTTTTGGGGGTCAGATCATAAAGTTTCTATGACTCCAGACGAGATGAAAGATTTTGTGGAGGCAATCAAGTTAGGGTCTTACAAAAATATTGATGTTGCACCTTTCTTAGGAAAAAAAGATAGAGAGCTCGAAGGAGCCACAAATCAGTTTCGACCATATTTCAATAAGTCTTTGGTTTTTGGAAGGGACATAAAAGCAGGGGAAACAATCACAAGAGACATGGTTTTTGCGATGCGCCCACGGATGTACATAGACGGTCTCCACGCCAACAAGCTCCATGATGTTTTAGGAAAAAAGGCAAAAAAAGATTTTAAAAAATATGACGGCATTAAACTAGATAGTGTAGAATAAAAACATGATTATATTAGGTGTGATTACAGCTCGTGGTGGATCAAAAGGAATTCCTGGGAAAAATATAAAGCTCCTTGGAGACAAACCATTGATCGCTTACACAATAGATTCTGCTAAAGCGAGTAAATTACTTACTGACTTGATTGTTTCAACTGATGATCCTGAGATTGCGGAAGTCTGTAAAAAATACGGCGCGAGCGTGCCGTTTCTGCGCCCTAAAGAATTGGCAGAAGACAAGACTCCACATGTTCCTGTTATGCAACACGCTGTGAATTTTTTTGAAAAAGAAAAAAATTGTAAGGTAGATATTGTGGTAGTTTTACAACCAACTTCTCCTTTTAGAACCGGTGAAGATTTAGATAAGACTTTAGAAAAATTGATTGAGACAGGTGCGGACAGTGCTGTGTCTTTGGTAGAAATTTCTGAGAATCACCCAATGAAGATTAAAAAACTAGAAGGAGACAGAGTTCTTAGTTACTGCATCGAAGAAGTAGAGGGAACCAGAAGGCAAGATCTCCCAACTGCGTACAAAAGAAGTGGGGCAGTTTATGCAATGACTCGAGAAACCTTGATGGACAAAAACAAGCTTTATGGGGACTTTATTACGGGTTTTGTTGTTCCACGAGAGCGTTCGGTTGATATTGATGAGCCGTTTGATTGGATCAAAACCGAGTACATGCTTGAGAAACTAAAAGAAAAAGGATATGAATTTTAAAATATTAAACACAATCGGAGTTGCTTTTGCAGATGAAGCCAAGAAGAAACTGGAAGTTTTAGGTGAGGTGACTTATAAAATTCCAACACAAGTTGAGTTAGAAAAAGAAATTGAAAATTTTGACATGATTGTTGTGGGACTTGGGCTTCTTGTAAACAAGACAGTGATAACTAATGGCAAAAATTTAAAAGTAATCGCAACGGCTACAACCGGTCTGGATCATATCGATGTCTCTTTTGCCGAAGAAAAAGGTGTAAAAGTGGTTTCTTTGAAAAACGATTTGGAGTTTATGAAAAAAATCACAGGCACAGCTGAGCTTGCTTGGGGGATTTTGATTTCTTTGATTAGAAAAATTCCGAGCTCTATGGATTCTGTAAAAGCGGGGGATTGGAAGAGGGATGATTTTAAAGGGAACTCCTTGTCTGGAAAAACTCTCGGAGTTTTGGGGCTTGGGAGACTTGGGACTTTAGTCGCAGGTTACGGAAAAGCTTTTGGTATGGAAGTTTTATTTACTGACCCAAATGTAGAAAGTTTAAATGATGCAAGAAAAGTGTCTTTTGAAGAGTTGATTTCAAAAGCGGATTTTTTGTCTGTGCATATTCACTTAAGTAAAGAAACAGAAAATCTAATTTCAGAAAAAGAATTTGAAAAGATGAAGAAAAGTGTGTTTATTGTAAACACTTCTCGTGGAAAGATTGTAGATGAGGTGGCCCTCCTTGAAGCTTTAAAAGAAAAAAGAATTGCAGGCTACGCCACTGACGTCCTTGCTGACGAGCTTGATTTTGGTGACAAAATTCCAAGTACTAATCCACTAGTTGCTTACTCAAGAGAAAATGACAATTTAATAATTGTTCCTCATACGGGGGGCATGACTCATGAATCAAGAATTTTGACGGACATAAGAGTTGTAGAAAAGATAGGGGAATATTTGAATTCTATATAGAAATAGTTGACTTTTTCATAAAAAGTGTTACTATTCAGGTAGCTCTTTTAATCTATGCAAACTCAAAACGATTGGCGTCGTTGGACGCTCGGCGAGGCTCTCGCCAAAATCACATCCGCTACGCTCCAAAAGCAGATCGGACTTGCAAGTTACACTCCAGCTGGAGTGGTTCTCGGAAACTTGGTGATCGGATTCGTTCAAATGATCGCTGGTTTCTTGTTTCTCTTGAAAGTCGGGAGAACTCCTAAGGATTCTCCAAAGCACATTCTGTTCTCGTGCATGTTTGGAGCTTTCGCCTTCATGTCGACGATGTTTAGTTTGTCGGCTTATCGGCTTGGGGGTCCAGTGAGTGTTGTGGTGTTTATCATCACGCTCTCAATCATTCCTGGAGCATTTATCGACAGAATCTTCTTCAAACATCATCTTGCGCTTCGGCAATGGATCGGTGTTTTGGTCGGGATTGCCGGGGCTTACTTGGTTCTTGGTACTCCAAGCTTGAGAGAATTGTCGGGATTGCCTACCTGGGCTTTCTTGGCTTTAGGTACAGCTTGCACCACGGCGGTCAACCAAGGATTTGCTCAGAAGATCAAGGGGATTGACCCGATAGTGAAAAACTATTGGGGAGGATTCACAACGGCTGTATTGGCCCTTTGCGCGTTTTGTTTCGTCGGTGTTCCGGATTTTTCTTCGGAAGGGTCTTGGAAAATCGTTTGGGTATCTGTTGCGATTGGGTTTGTGGTAGTTGGCATGTGGACGTGCAACGTCCGTGCGTATCGAGACGGAGCACACATTGCGGAAAAGAAACTCATGATGAATGGGATTTATCTTGTTTCCGCGATGATTGTCGGGGTAGTTTTTTACAAAGAGTCTATGACTCTGGAGAAATTACTCGGTATTCCAGCATTCGTGTTGGCAACGTGCCTTTTCGACAACAAGCTTTGGGAGTCTTTTCGAGGGCTTTTTCAGAAAAAATAATCGTACATTTCGTAACTCCGGCCTAAAACGTCGGAGTTAATTTTTTATATATTACTCTTGTCTTTTTTAAAAAAGTGTGTTAGTGTCCGGAAAGCTTTTTGTGCCATGGTGGTACGGAAAATGCCCTTTGAATACTTATGAAAATTCTGTTTGTCACCAAAGATCTGGGCGCTGCGAACGCTGCGATCCCTGTTGCGCTTTTGGCGCGTGAGCAAGGTTTAAATCTGCACGTGCTTGCTGAGGGAAAATCCATACAGAGTTGGAAAAGTGCAGGGTTTGTGCTCGGTTTCGCTTCTGAGGGGCAAGAATTTCCAGATGGACGCACGTTTCCAATGATAGCGAAGGATTTCTTTATCGATGATAAACCCGATGTTGCGGTTGTGACCCAAAGCTCTCCTTGTTATCTTGAACAAAAAATGGCACTACAGGCAAATGATGCCGGGGTTCCAGTTGCCTTCATCGAAGACTTCTGGGCTGGGCATCGGCGCACCACAGCGAAACCAGATTTGGTTCTCACGCTCGACGAAGCTGGAGCTGATTTGGCTCGCGCTTCGTATGCAGATGGGTGCGAAGTCGTGATCGCTGGCAACC
Source organism: Patescibacteria group bacterium (assembly GCA_030917145.1). Lineage (GTDB taxonomy): Bacteria > Patescibacteriota > Minisyncoccia > Phycocordibacterales > CAIRYW01 > JAUPVJ01. The sequence goes on along the minus strand of JAUPVJ010000029.1, from coordinate 567 downwards.
CAAGTGTTAAGGAGGTCATTCCTTCTTCGGCAACCCTCGATGAGATGGGAATTTTGCGACAAGGTTATGACAGGGTGTTTTTGTTCGTTGGAGCGAGTCCCGAACCAACAACTGCAGAGCTCGAGCTCTTGATTGAGTGTCTGAAACAGACGAAGGATAACTGGTGCTTGGTGCCAGCTTTCCATCCGAAGCATGCACAGGCGATGAAGGATGGTGTCCTGTGCCAAGACATCTGGCAAGGCATGCTCGCGATATTTGGAGATCGAATCGTCTCTATACCGAGTGCGAAGAATTCAGATGAGCTGGCTGTGCTCTGTGATGCAACTTTTGCAGCACACAGCCTGACTCTGATTTCTGCGGTGGTAGGAGGAAGGCAAGCCGCTTCGCTCTGGACACCTGCAAGTGAAGCTTCACTTTCCAGACAAGTTGGTCTGCTGACTTTTCCGCTCGTGTCTATGGGTTTGCCCCAGATTCGGGAGGTGGTGTCTTTGGACTCCGTACCAATGGTTCCGGCGAGTCTTTCCGCTAAGCTCCGACCTTTTGATCCGAATGTGGCTCTTGAGGCCA
>JAUPVJ010000028.1 GCA_030917145.1 Patescibacteria group bacterium | reverse complement strand
TCGTGAGCAGTACCGACAAATTCTGACGGCTCTCCAATCAACTTCGCACCCTTGGCTTACTTGGAAAGATCCAATCAACCTTCGAGCGCTCAACAACAACACAGGTACGATTCATATGTCTAACCTTTGTACTGAAATTTGTCTTCCACAAGATAGAGAAAACATCGCTGTTTGTAACCTAGCCTCTCTAAATCTTGTAGCACACATCAAAGACAAAGAAACTAATTGGCAAAAACTCGAAGAAACAGTACGAACAGCTGTAAGATTTCTAGACAACCTTATCGATATCAACCAGCTTCCAATCGAAGAAGCACGAAAGAGTGATCGAGAAAACAGAGCTATCGGTCTTGGAGTCATGGGATTTGCTGATTGTGTAGAAAAACTTGGATTTTCTTATGATAGTGCTGAAGCTTACGATTTTGCAGACAAGATTTTTGAATTCATTAGCTTTATTGCAATCGACGAAAGTGCAAACCTAGCAGTAGAGAGAGGAAGTTACACAAATTTTGAAGGTTCACTTTGGTCAAAGGGAATGGTGCCGATCGACACTTTGAAAACTTTGGAAGAATCTCGAGGAATGGAACTTACTGTCGACAAAGAACACAAACACAAAGGGCTTGATTGGGAAGGTCTTCGAGCAAAAGTTAAAAAAGGAATGCGAAATGCAACTTTGATGGCTGTCGCTCCAAACGCAAATATTGGACTTCTTGCGGGAACAACTCCAGGAATCGACGCTCGTTTTGCACAAATCTTTTCTAGAAACAAAATGTCTGGAAAATATGTAGACATCAACCACAACTTGGTAAAAGAACTTGAAGCTGCAGGACTTTGGGAACAAGTAAAAGAAAAACTTGTAGAATCTCAAGGAGACATCTCAGGAATCGCAGAAATTCCAGACAGACTAAAAAATATTTACAAAACAGCTTTCACTACCTCTCCACTAGCTTACGTAGAGGTAGCTGCAAGGGCACAGAAGTGGGTAGATCAAGCGCTTTCACGAAACATGTACATTGAGACTCGAGACATAGAAGAATCAATGGCAATCTATTCTACAGCTTGGAAAAAAGGACTAAAGACTACTTACTACTTACACATGAAGCCTCGACACACAGCTGAACAAAGTACAACAAACGTAAACAAAGCTTCGGCTATGGGACAAATGGGATTTGCAGGAATCATGGCTAGAAAGGCTCAAGCTCAAACTATGGAAGAGACTAAACCAGTACCATCAGACATGGGCAAACCTGAGGTAAATGTGGCAAAAGTTTGCCCAATCGACCCAGCAGAAAGAGCTCAGTGCGATAGTTGCCAATAAAATAAATTCTAATATTATTAGTTAAAGATTGTCGACCTAAGACTTTCAAACGCAGAGAATCAATTATAAAAATTGTTTAACTTTTAACGACCATGCCAATAATAGGAAAAGCATCACCAGAAGATACAGGACTTCACCCAATTCACTACAAATGGGCTTACGATTTGTACCAACAAGGAATTAGAAATACTTGGTTTCCTCACGAAATTGCTCTAAAAGAAGATCTTATTGATTTCGAAAACATGACTGATGACGAGCAACACGCTGTAAAATACATCATGTCTTTTTTCAATCCGGCAGAACTTGTGGTAAACCGCTCTATTGCTCTTGGGCTTTACCGATACATTAAAGCTCCCGAAGCCCACCTTTTCTTGGCGCGATGGATGTTTGAAGAAGCAAACCACTGCGTGGCTTTTGAATACGTACTAGAATCATTTCCTTTCGACAGAGAAGATGTCTACAGTCAGCACGTAAACGTAAAAGAAATGAAAGCCAAAGAAGAATATGTGGCAAAGTATACAAAGAAAATGACAGACGAAACTTTGGACATAGAAACAATTGAAGGTAAAAAAGATTTTATCCGAAATCTTGTAGCTACAAACCTCGTGATGGAAGGAATCTGGTTTTACTCAGGATTTATGGTGATCCTTTCTTTTAGACAAAGAAACATACTTCGAAACTTTGGATCGCTCGTGGATTGGGTGCTTCGAGATGAGTCTCTTCACTTAAAATTTGGTATGCAATTGATTCACACCGTTCTTGAAGAAACACCAGAACTTTTGTCTGAAGAGTTTGCAAATGAAATTCAAGATCTTATCGTAGAAGGAGTAAGAATCGAAACAGAATACAACAAAGCTCTATTTCCAAACGGAATCTTGGGCCTAAACGCAGAATACGTAAACGAATACGTAAAATATGTAGCAGACAGAAGACTTCAGGAAATTGGTCTTGCGAAGTACTACAATGCTCAAAACCCAGCAAAATGGATGTCGACAGCAACTGACGTACTCGAGCTTGTGAACTTTTTTGAAATGCAAAACACAAAATACGAAGCAGACAGTCACTCTGGAGGAAATAAATAAAAGAAAGTCTCCCGTAATGAAAGAATATATTTCAGATAAACTAAAAAAAGAGCTAATTGGTGTGTACCCAACAGACACTTTGTACGGTGTTCTTGGGAGCGCGCTAAGTAAAAAGGCTGTAGAAAAGATATATAAAGCTAAAAAAAGGGACGAAAATGTTCCTTTTTTGGTTTTGATTTCTAAAATAAAAGATCTAGAAATTTTCGGAATCTCACTTTCTTTGGAAAAAGAAAAGTTACTTAAAAAATATTGGCCTGGAAAAGTGACCGTGGTGTTGCCTTTATATAAAAAGTTTGTGTCGAAGTTTACCTATATCCATCGTGGAAAGGGAACAATTGCTTTTAGATTTCCAAAAAAGAAAAGTTTGATTGCTCTTTTAAACAAAACTGGGCCACTTGTTGCTCCTAGTGCAAATATTTCAGGACTGCCTCCTTCAAAAAACTTAAAAGAAGCTAAAGCTTACTTTGGTGACAGTGTAGATTTCTACGTTGCAGGCAAAATATCAAAAAAAGCGTCTAAAATAATCTCTTTAGTGGGTGAAAAGCCTGAGATACTACGAAAATAAAGACGGTGGCGGGAGTCTAAAAAAGGTGCTAAAATAGGCCTAAATATGGAAGAAAACAGTCAAAAAACACCAATCATCATTTCTTTAGGGGGTTCTTTGATTATCCCAGAAGAAATCGACGTTGATTTTTTGAAATCTTTCAAAGCTCTAATAGAAGAAAAAATAAAAGCAGGCGACAGGTTTGTGCTTATTTGTGGTGGGGGAAAACTTTGTCGAAAATACCAAGAAGTTGCGGGATCACTAAACACTCTTTCACAAGACGATTTAGACTGGCTTGGAATCGCAAGTACAAAACTAAACGCTGAGCTCGTAAAACACGTTTTTGCGCCCCTAACTGAAGAAAGTGTTGTCTCTGACCCTTTTGCAGAAACAAACTTTACTAAGCCTATTTTAATCGCTTCTGGATGGAAACCTGGATGGAGTACAGACTACGATGCTATCTGTTTAGCTGAAAAATTTGGAGCTAAAAAAGTGATCAACCTTTCAAACATCGATTTTGTGTACGACAAAGACCCTCGTACAAACCCCGATGCACAAAAAATTGAAAAAATTTCTTGGGCAGATTTTCGTGAAATTATCCCAAAAGAATGGGGCGCAGGACTTTCTAGTCCATTTGACCCAGTTGCGAGTAAAAAAGCGGAGGAACTAGGTATCGAAGTCTCAATTTTAAATGGTAAAAAAACTGAGGAACTAAAGAAATGTCTCAACGGAGAAGAGTTTGAAGGGTCTATTATAGGGTAGAGCTTTAATATTGCGCAAAAAGATGATTTGTGGTATAAAACAAGTCGTTTTTTTGTTTTTTATGGCAGACCACTTAAGAAAACCTG
>JAUPVJ010000027.1 GCA_030917145.1 Patescibacteria group bacterium | reverse complement strand
TTTTGATCGCAACGGGCGCTGACAAGAAGATCGAAAGTGTCTTAGTTCGAAACAATATTTTAAATTTTGTGACTTTGGAGCAAAAGATTTTACAAAAATCAGTAGAAGAAAAAAAGGTTTTACCAGAGCAAAGTGAAGAAGTGGAAAGTGGAGGAATTGAAACTCCCAAAGTGCAATCTGAAAGTTTTGATCTAGAAAAAGTTTTAGCAGAGAAAAAAAGAAAATATTTAAAAGCGCAAGAGATTGTAGCTCCGTCTGGGTACGTGAACTCTGGCCCTTTTTCGTTGAAAGACTATATCGGTAAAAAAGTAATTCTTATAGATTTTGTCACTTATTCTTGCATCAACTGTCAGCGCACTTTTCCTTTTTTAAACGCTTGGTACAAAGAGTACGAAGATGACGGACTTTTGATTGTGGGAATTCACACACCAGAATTTGCTTTTGAGAAAAATATTGAAAATGTAAAAAAAGCACTGGACGGATTTGGAATCAAATTTCCTGTGGTTTTAGACAACGACTATGGCACTTGGAAAGCGTACCAAAATGTATATTGGCCAAGAAAATATTTGATCGATATAGATGGCTTTATTGTTTATGATCATGTTGGAGAGGGAAAGTACGAAGAAACAGAAAAGAAAATCCAAGAACTTTTAGCTGAAAGAAAAACAAGGCTTGGAGAAGGTGTAAATTTTTCTGGAGCAGTCTCAAAGACTATCACAGAAGAAAAAATTGAAAGTGCGAGCCCTGAGATTTATTTTGGTTCAATGCGAAATGAAAATTTAGGCAACGGCCTAGCCTTTATTTTTGGTGAAAAAGATTTTGTTGTACCTGCAGATCGGAAACCAAACATGCTTTATCTTGGTGGTAAATGGGATGTGAAGCCTGAGTACTCAGAAAGCAAAGGTGTTGCTGAAGTGTACTTTAAATATTCAGCTAAAAAGATGTTTATGGTGGCTTCTTCAGATTCGCTACAAGAAGTTGGTGTATATGAAAATGGAAAGTTTTTAAAAAATATAAAAGTAAAGGACTCACAGCTTTACACTCTTTTGGAAAATCAATCTAAAGAAAGTGGGGAAGTTATGCTTAAAATTCCCTCAGGTGTGAAAGTTTTTACATTTACTTTTGGGTAAAAAAATAACTCCCGGTTTAGGAGTTTGCTTTTTGTGCTAACCACGCTCTTGTTCGACGTATCTTTGATTTGACTGTCCCTACAGGAAGCTTGAATCGCTTGGCCAACACTGTGTCTCTATATCCTGAAGCGTAGAGAAGTAAGAGTTCACAGTTTTCGTGTTCATCTAGTATCTCTAGTGTTGTTCTCAGTCTTTCTCGCGTATTCAAGTTTGTTGATTGATCAAAGGTATCCACCACTTGAGCTGTGTTCCATAAGGGTTCTTCGATTGTAACAGCTCTGGTACTGCGGAGCTTTTTTCTACCAAGATCATAAGCGGAATTTCGGTGGATGCGAAAGGTCCAGTTTACGAACTCCCCAGGAGAAGCAAACACAGTTTCCCTCATAGCTTTGAAAGCTTTTGTGAGGGCTACTATCGCCACGTCTTCTGCTTCTTCTCTCAAACCAAATTCTCTAGCACCTTTCATGGTTAATGCTGTAAAAAAGGCGTTGAAAATTTTTGTCTGAGCCGATGGATTTTCTTTCTGAGCATCTTGTATGGTTGAAAGATCGATATTCATAGGTAGGTGAGTGTTCTTTTTAAAATGCTACGCTTTTATTTTTCCGCGTCAAGCAAAAACTTGCTATAATCCCTATATGTCTCTAGTAAACAACAAGAAAGCTGGATTTAACTATGAACTACTCGAAAAGTTTGAAGCGGGAGTAGAACTTTTGGGCTTTGAGGTAAAGAGTGTAAAAGCGGGGCACGGAAGCCTTGAGGGCTCTTATGTGATTGTGCGTGGGGGAGAAGCTTTTTTGGTGGAAGCTGAAATTCCAGCATTTCAAAAGGCAAACGCTCCAGAAAATTTTGACCCGAGGCGTCCTCGAAAACTTTTACTTACAAAAAAAGAAATCAAAGAGATTACAGAAAAAACAGAAGCGCAAGGAATTTCTGCTCCAGCACTTTCTTTTTTTGAAAAAGGAAAAAAAGTAAAACTTTCTTTTGCTCTCGCAAAAGGAAAAAAGAAATTTGATAAAAGAGAAAATATTAAAAAGAGGGAAACTGACAGAGAGGTGAGGAGGGAGTTTAAGAGGGGGTAAAAAAATAACCCCTCATGTGAAGGGTTGTGGGTGAAAGAGAGGAGTTGAAATCTTAACAATATTCAACTGCAACTATCTCAGTTTCAGGAATATTTTTGATGGCTTCGAGTATGCTTTGATGAATTGCTTCTTCTTTGCCGACTCTGCCAACGGCTCGGAGCGCTGCCTTCAATTCCTCTGGTTGTCTTGTAATAACTGCGATCGATGGGTTGGGCATGTGTGCTACGCCAACATACGGTCTGGTTCGAAAAAGTAACACGGTTTTCATAAGGCTTGCTGGAGTCTAAATCCAAACAGAGGAGGTGTCAAATTTATTTTTTGAAAGGTTAAATTTAATTTAAAATTCAAGACCAAAATTTGACGTGTTACACATATCGTGTTATTTTGCTAGATAGCAAGTTACCTGTCAAACTTGAAAAAATCCAAAATTAAATACATGGTTCAGACAGAAACCAACGTACATTTAAATCAATGAAATTTCTTTCAATTCCCGAACTTCGTATTCTCAATGGCGAAGAAGCTTCATCCGCCGGTACAAACTGTCGTATTAGCGTGGGGTCCGCGTTGCTCATTCTTCGTAAGAACGGAGAGCGACCTCATACTCTTTCGGCGACCTCACGGTATCCGAGGAGTGATGTGCCACCCATGTTGGATGGTTCACCCCTTCTCTTCGCCGGATCACGTCGTGGCATCAAGAAAGAAGATGATCATGATGGGTCTGGCTATGAGTTTCCTCTGTGGACGATGGACGGCTTACTCTATGTGCCGCTTTGGTGTGACATTGTCGATGACGCTTTAGTGGTTGTCGCTGAGGCAAAAGACGGCGAATGCCGAGCTGGTCGTTTCCCGTTGGATTGGGAGATGGCATGGGATCAAGGCCGTACTGTTTCCTCGACATCCGTCTTGGACGTCCGCTGATGGACTTGCTTGGAAATAAAATTAGTTTTGGCGCCTCATAGAAATGTTGGGCGCTTTATTTTTTTTCAAATTAGGAGGGGAAATTGGTCAGACATAAATTTCCTGATGGAAATTAATAATTGGGAATCGAACTCACAAGTCACTAAGTCTACTCGTTTGATTACAAACTGTGTGGACTAAGTGCTCGCGAGCCCGTCTCGCACCTGCTTTGCAGACTACGCTCCGCTTTGTGCGCTCCGACCGGTTCAATTCCCCCCCCATCTCCACAAGATTTTTTAATAAAATCTTTGTCGCTTATGCGACAATAAAAAAACTCCCCAAAAGGGAGTTTTTTTATTTGTGGAGATGGGGGGAATTGAACCCCCGTGCAAAGAAGATTTTTCAATGGGTCTACGCAATATGTTTTATTTTTCCGACCGGAGTCGGATTCGAACACTTTGCTTAAAATAAACAAAACACAAAGTATTCTATCCTTTAAATTTTCGGATTTTTGGAAAAGGAAACCAAAAATACCTATTCTCCCT
>JAUPVJ010000004.1 GCA_030917145.1 Patescibacteria group bacterium | reverse complement strand
TATAATTTTAATATGAAAAAGTGGATTTTTATTTCTCTCTTAGTTTTTGTTGTAATTTTTTTGTTTTTTTACTTTTCTAAATCTGGTAAAGATATCAGGAATTACCCGTCTGACGGAACTACTATTGTTGTTTTTGGGGATAGTCTTGTGGAAGGGGTGGGAGCGAGTACAAAAGGTGGTTTTGTAGAGCTCTTGTCGAAAAAAACTAGTCTTCCTGTTGTAAACTTGGGGGTTAGTGGAAATACGACGGCTGACGGACTAAAAAGAGTCAATGAGATTTTTGAACACGACCCTAAAGTAGTAGTTTTGCTTTTGGGTGGAAACGATTATTTAAAAAAAGTCCCAAGAGAAGAAACTTTTAAGAATCTATCAGAAATAATCAATAAAATTCACGAAAAAGGAGCTGCGGTTTTGCTCTTAGGGGTACGCGGTGGGGTACTCAAAGACAATTTTGAAGATTCTTTTAAGGACTTAGTAAACATGAAAAAAGTAGCTTATGTGCCAGATGTTTTGGATGGAATCGTTTTTGATCGTGCTCTCATGTCTGACGCAATTCACCCAAATCAAAAAGGTTATGAACTGATTGCGCAAAAAGTGTCCCCAACATTAGAGTCACTTTTAAAGTAAAAATTCTGATATAATAAATTTATGAAAAGAGAAAATGGTTTTGTACTTCCGGTGGTGCTTGTGGTGATTGCTTTGCTTTTAGCTGGAGGAGGATTTTATTACTACACAAAAGTAAGACAACAAAAAGAAGATCAGGTCTCTCAAAAAGCTATTCAGGATTCTGTTTTGGGTACGCGAGCGCAAGCGCTTGCTCCAGCAAGAAATCTTGTTGAGGCAAAAGCAAACGTAGAAACTTCAGCGTCGATTTTAAAAAATCTTTTAAACCGTTCAAAATCAGAACAAACTTTGATCTCCACTCTTGAAGCTCAATATAAAAATTTTGATAATTTAATCAAAAAGACTGATAGTCTGTTTACTGATCCGGTGAGTGATCCAAGAATTAAAATTGCCAATGCTCCAATTGATATAAATGCAAAAAGAGCACAAATAAACACACTTTTGCAATCTTGGAATGCAAATCTTGCAACGATTAAAGCTCTTTCAAAATCTAACCCTTCTTCTGTAACCCTTGCTTCTTTGGTCTCAAAAGCTAAAAGCGATCTGGCTGTTATAAACAGTTTTGTGGCTGAACTAGAAAAAACTGTAAACAATCTCACGATTTTAAATTCTAACTTAACGGAGGCGCAAATAGACGCAGAAAAAGCAAATATCGAAGCTGTAAAAACAGAAAGTGAAAAGGCAACAGAAGTAATCGGATCGGTAGAGGTGGTCGCAAAAAGTCTTGATGCGCCTGTATCAGAAACTTCAACCTCTTCTAGTGGTACTTCATCTACTGGAGCAAGTAGTGGATCTACGTCGGTGACAAGTGCTGACGGAAGCTCATCTTCTGGTACAAGTGGAACCTCTGCTTCTGGAACCACCGCTACAACTCCTCCCCCAATTGTCACAGAATCAGAAATTGAAGCTGCAACAGAAGCTGTCGAGGAAGCCGAAGAAATTTTGGAAGAATTTGAAGAGTCTGGAGGAAGTACGGGCGGATCATCTGGTGGAAGTACAGGAGGGGGTAGTAGTTCTGGTTCTGAAGAAACACCATTTGAAGGAGATGTTGATGGAGATCGATGGGACACTGCAGAGACAGATGGTCCAGAGCTCGTGGAAGGGACAAATCCGATCGTACCTTAAACTAAAAAAAAACAACTACCTGAGGTAGTTGTTTTTTACTTTAGAGATTTAAACAGTCTCTGCTGGTGCGTCTTCTGCAGGTGCAGAAGGTGCTTCCGTAGAAGGAGTAGTTCCTTCTGTTGTCTCTTCTGGAGCTGGTGTTGGTACTGTAGGGTTTGTTGTATCGTCCATGGTGTTTATGTAATTACCCTGATTAAAGTTCGACTGGTCCAGTGTAACACGCTGTTTTCTGAAAAGATACAAAAATTCTCTTAACTTTCCTTTTTTTGAATTTTGGTCGTATTATATCTATAAAGATCCTCATGGAAAATTTGATTTTCAAAATTAAAATGTTTGCAATTCGCAACGAAAACAAGCTTTCGATCGGAGCTTTGGTTTTTGGGTTTATCGTAGATAATCTGACCTTGAGGCGCTCAGACTTACTGGCAGAAAATTTGGTTTTGCTTGCTTATATTTTAATTGCTGGAACTGGAATTTTGATTCAAAACCGAAGTTTTGAAAAGGATCCTGAAAGAAAAAAACATCATACACCAAGCATGCTTTTGATGCAGTTTGCTTTTGGAGGTTTGTGGAGTGCTTTTTTGATTTTTTATACAAGAAGCGCGACTTTGGAAGTCAGTTGGCCTTTTATTTTACTCATGCTTTTGGCACTCCTTGGAAACGAAGTTTGGAAAAAGCATTATCTTCGGCTTCCTTTTCAAATCGGAGGGCTCTTTTTGGCAATTTACGCTATGAGCATTTTCTTGGTTCCTATATTTATAAAAAGCATCGGAGGGATTTCTTTTGTGTTGAGTGGAATTCTTGCTGTAATCATCATTCTTGGAATTTTAAAAATTTTAAAGTTCTTTGCACCCACAGTTTTCGAAAGAAGTCGTAAAAAAACTTACATTACAATCGCGGTTGTGGCGTTACTTTTAAATGTTTTTTATGTTTTTAACATTATTCCTCCTTTACCTTTGGTTTTAAAAGATGCTGGAGCGTACCATAACCTGACTCGAACAAGTCAAAATATTTACACAATGTACGAAGATAAAGAAAGGTGGTACCAGTTTTTCATGCGACCGACTTTAAAACTGTTACCAGGGGAAAGTGCTTATGTTTTTTCAGCTATTTATTCTCCTCAAGACCTAAACATCCCTGTAGTGCACCATTGGCAATATTTTGATTATAAAGAAGCGAGATGGGTGAGTTCTAGCAAGATTGACGTGCCAATTTTTGGAGGCCGTGAGACGGGTTATAAGATGTATTCTTTTAAAAACTCAGTTTTCCCAGGACTCTGGAGAGTAGATATTGAAACTCTTCGAGGACAAACGATTGGGCGCGTTAAGTTTAATATCAAAAGGGTAGAGACTCGAGAGGAACTTATAACTGTGGTAAAATAGTAAGGAATTTAAGGATTAGAAACTAATTAAAAATATATGATAAAACATTGGATTATTTCGACTCTTGCGATTTTAATCGCTGCTTACTTGCTTCCAAGTGTAGGTGTGACTCTTTTGGGAGCAATTGTCTTTGCAATTGTTTTTGCGATCATAAACCTTTTTATCAAGCCAGTTATAAATCTTGTAGCTCTTCCGATAAATATTTTAACTTTGGGAATTTTTTCTTTGGTTATAAATGCGCTTTTGATAATGCTATCTGCAAAACTGATCGAAGGATTTTCTGTCGGAGGATTCTGGTCAGCCTTTTTCTTTGGAATTCTACTTTCACTTATAAACATTGTGTTTGGGGTTTTTGATAAGAAGGGGAAGGGAGAGAGTATATAGTATTTCGTATACAGTATTTAGTATGAATATTAAAATGGTAGTGAGGAAAACCCTCACTATTTTTTTGTCTTAAAAACTATCACCTAAAACCTGACACCTACCACCTTTATTTGGTGTATAATATTCCCTACAAACTAACCGTTTTTTTTCTTATCACTTATTAACTTATAACTTATCACTCTTATGAACGATCCTTTTCAAAACTCAATCAAACAAATTAGTGAATCAGCAGAAATTTTAGGAATTTTACCTGGAGCTTTAAAAAAACTTACAGAACCACAAAGAGTTGTGACTGTGCATTTTCCTGTAGTTATGGACTCAGGTGAAGAAAAGATTTTTTATGGCCTTCGAAGTCAACACAACAACGCTCGAGGTCCTTATAAAGGTGGAATTAGATTTAGTCCAGAAGTAAACGAGTCCGAAGTAAAAGCTCTTTCAAGTTGGATGACTTGGAAATGTGCTGTTGCAGATATTCCGTTTGGTGGTGGAAAAGGAGGGGTTGTGGTAGACACCAGACTGCTTTCTAAAGGGGAGCTGGAGAAAGTCGCAAGAGGTTTTGTACGTGCTTTATTTGACGTTTTGGGGCCAAACAAAGACGTTCCAGCACCCGATATGTACACAAACTCGGAAACTATGGACATAATGGTAGATGAATACAGTAAAATCGCAGGGGCACGCGCTGAAGCAACTTTCACTGGAAAATCTATTGGAAATGGAGGAAGTGAAGGGCGTACAGAAGCGACTGGTTTTGGAGGCGCTGTAGTTTTGAAACTTTTGGCAGAAAAATTTTCCCTTAAACCAGAAGAAACAAAAATCGCAATTCAAGGAATTGGAAATGTTGGACAATATTTTGGAATTTTTGCAGAAAAACAAGGTTTTAAAATCGTGGCACTTTCTGATTCAAAAGGTGGAATTTACAACGAAGACGGAATCGACATCAAAGACGCTCTTGCTTACAAAAACACACACGGCTCTCTAGCAAGTTATGAAAAAGCTTCTTTTGTTTCAAACGAGGATTTACTCCTCTTGCCTGTCGATGTTTTGGTGCCGAGTGCTTTGGAAAATGTGATTACAGCAGAAAATGCAAGTAAAATTCACGCAAAATACATAATCGAAATGGCAAATGGTCCTGTGACTCCAGAAGCTGATGTTTTACTCGAAGAAAAAGGAATAATTTCTGTGCCAGATATCTTAGCAAATAGCGGAGGGGTAGCGACTTCATATTTTGAATGGTACCAAAACATGCACAAGGAAACTTGGACTAAAGAAGATGTGCTTTCAAAGCTTACAGAAAAGATGACAAAGGCTTTTAACGACGTCTGGGCTGTAAAAACAGAGAAGAATATTTCTACACGCAAAGCTTCTTATGTCGTAGCTCTTCAGAGGGTGATCGATGCGGGAAAATAAAATGCTTGGAGAAGAAACTCTCACTTTTAACGATAGGCGATTTGTTCTTATAAAAAAGCGCTACTACGACGATGTCTATATTTATAGAGGTGAAAATGAAATTCTTCGAATTGGGCCCAAAAGTATTTTAGAAAAAGAGATAGAGTTTCAAAAATATCTACTTAAAAATAATTTTCCAGTAGCAAAAATCTACCAAGAGGGAGAGTTCGGTGATTCTTTGTATTTTTTTAGCGAAGAATTTTTAGGTGAAAAACCTTTGGTTGATTTGTTTGTTGAGGATTGTGAAAAACTTGGTGAAGTTTCGAGTAAAAATTTTGAAAAATTTCTTACTATCACAGAAAAGTATCTCCGAGCGAAATTTAAAACAGTAAAAAAGGAGTTTTCGGTAGAAGATATAAGAATTGAGATC
>JAUPVJ010000026.1 GCA_030917145.1 Patescibacteria group bacterium | reverse complement strand
GCTTTGGCGGTAACTTCCCTTTTTGAAGCGGAGTTTTACGAAAGTCTTGCAAATCCTTCTGTTGCTTATGTAAAAGTCCAAGAAGGACTGCGAAAAGAAGAGCTTGCGATGAAACTCGCAGATCGTTTTGATTGGGATCAGTCAGATATAGAAGATTTTTATGCGTACGATCAAATTCGTGACAGAAAATTTGAAGGAAGGTACTTTCCAGACACTTACCTCGTACCAAAAGAAGTTTCAGGAAAAGAAATGCGTGAACTCATGACAGAGCGGTTTAATTTAAAAATCGCAAATTTAAAAAAGCAGGCGGAAAAGAAAAATTTAAATTTTGATTCTGTGATCATCATCGCATCTATCATTCAAAGAGAAGCTACAGCAACAGACATGAAGCTAATTTCTGGAGTGATTTGGAACAGAATCTTTTCTGGCATGAAGCTACAAATGGACGCCACTCTTCAATACGCAAAAGCTACAGAAGAAAATTGGTGGCCTCGTGTAGTTCCAGAAGATAAAAAGATTGCTTCTGTTTATAACACTTACAAAAACATAGGGCTTCCACCCTCACCTATCGCAAATCCAGGACTTGCAGCCATTGAAGCGACTATAAACTATCAAAAAACTCCTTGTTTTTATTATTTTCATAAAAACAGAAAAATTTACTGTTCAAAAACTTACGCTGAACACAAAAGCAAGATCGATACTTATTTGATTGGAAAAAATTAATAAAAAATACTCCCAATGTTGGGAGGTTAGAGAACGGCATTGAGTTCAATTTCAAATCTGTCACACTCTTCCCACGCCCTCAACCCCGTCTTAAGAGTTGGTTGTTTTTCTGAAGGCCTTCTGTCTGTCAGTTTGCAATTCGTGATGTCTTTTCCCCGTCGGGACTCAACAGAGACTTCGAATGCGATATTGATTTCATCGGCCAAGGGAGTTTTAAGTGTAAATCTTTGGCGTTCACAGAAAAAAAGACCATTCTTTTTGTCCACGGGAACTGTCATTTTTGGTGATCCAAGATCTGGTTTTCCACTCACGAAAACACGATCAACAATCCTTCCGCCTTTTATCAGCACTTCTTTGAGCTTGGTGCCAGGTGGAATTTGATAGTCATGTCTTTGTGCGACTGGGACCGGAATAGAAAAAGAAACAGGTTTTAATGATCCGTCTGGTTTTTGAAAAACCAGAGTTAGGTGATCTTTCATGGTAGTTGTTTTTTGTTGTGAAGGAGGGTTGCTGACTTTACTATACATAATTTTTTTGGATTGGAAACAAAAAAATAACCACACATTATTAATGTTGTGGTTTTGCGTCTGTTGGAACAGGGTAATTGATTCGCAGACTCTCGCGCCGGATTACTTCTGCGAAATCCAGCACCAAGTCGTTGTAATCACGAGAAAGGTATGGTCGTGCTAAAGCAAGCCACCTCTCCGCCCGTTTTAAGAGCTTCGGTGCCCAGTCTGCGGGGCAGTACTTCGCTCCACGAACTGAATCCATGGAGTCAACGCTCTTGATGGCAAGTGGGCCAATATCTCCAGTGGTCTCAACAAACACTTTGACTCGCTCGAAGAGTTCATTCTCGCTCTCATCAGTGTGTTCGCCATTGAACCTTGGATGCAAAGAGGTCATCTGGATGTAAACTGTCACCATCTGACCAAAATCACGGTAGATTACTCCCATATTCAGGTCGGTTTCTTCATCAAAGTCGTGACCAGAGCCCCCAAGGCAGACAGGAAGAGGAAATCCGTACTTGATGAGGTCGAGACCAACTCGTATGGAGTGGAACGCCGGATGGATAGGAAACTGGCCAAACCGAGGTGGTTTGTCAGCGAACTGCTCCAAAACAAGTCTGATCATTTTGTCTTGTAGCAAGACCGGATCTGCATAAGTATCCATAATTTAAAAAGAGCGGGTTAGTTACTCTAACCGAAAATATCACACTTTTTATAAAAAGTAAATAGTTTAACTTAAAATAGTTTTGATTTTTTTGATCGCACTTTGAACAAAATTTTCTTTCTTCCAGTCTTCTTTGTTTGCAATTCCCCATTGAGCTATGTCTATTGCACGTATTAGAGATATTATGTCGATTTTTCTTTGAGCTTCTTTGATTTTTTCTTTTTCTAACTCATATCCACGCAAAAATGCTTCAATATGTTTTTCATTTTCATTCCAAAAATAAACTTCTGCAATTTCACGTTCTGGTAAGTGGCCTGTGGTTGTTCCCCAATCGATCAAAAAAACTTTTCCATTTTTTCCTACTATCGCGTTTCTAGGACTAATATTTCCATGACAAAGTACAGGCTCAACATACCAAGAGCTCATTTCTTCAATTAAATATTCAATTTTTTCTAACTCTTCTTTCGAAAGAATCTCTAGTTTCAAAAACGTGTCGTTTTCAAAAAGTCTATTTTTGTGAGAAGTAACTAAACTTTTCCAGTCCTTTTCACCATCAGTGTTTTCTTCGAAAAAAAGATTTTCACCAAATCCTTCCACTTTGATCCCATGTAGTTTTTTTGCAATTTTTCCCAACTCTTCCCAGACCCCTTCTTGATCAACGTGTTTTTCTTCTGCATGATCCCCTTCTATAAATTCTTGGAAAGAAAAAGCGTAATCATCATAGACACCAACTTCTAAGATTGGTGCGGTTGATGCTCCAGCAACAAGTGCTTTTTCAGTAGCCCATTTTTCTTTTTTGAAATTTTTTAGATTTTCCGCACCTTTTTGGAGGCGTAAAATAAAAATTCCTTTTGGAGTTTCGACTTTAAACACTGAGTTCACAACACCTTTCCCAGTAATTTCTGTAATTTCTGTCGGTAAGCAGTCGAAAACTTTTTTTGTGATTTCTGTGACGATGTTTTCCATTTTAAATTTTTAGAGTTTCTAGGAGAGCGAGAGATGCTTCTACACCCTTATTCATATCCCCTTTTGAGCGGATTTTGGCTTGCTCGAGATTGTTTACTGTAAGGATCGCATTTGTGATCGGTACTCCAGTTTTTAGCATGACATCCATGACTCCTCTCGTTGCTTCGTGCGCTATGAAGTGATAATGATCCGTGTCACCTTTAATTACACAGCCTATTGCTATAACCCCAGAAAGTTTTTTAGACTTAATAACCTTTTGGCAAATTATCGGAATTTCAAAACCTCCTGGAGCAGAAAAAATAAAAATATTTTTTTCTTTCACTCCCGCGTCTTTTAAGGTTTGAATTGCGCCATCACGCATTGGAAAAGTAATGTCGCTGTTGTAGGAAGAGACCACAAGACCGACTCGAGTAGAGCTTTTAGCTTGGAGCTTCTGGCTTTTAGCTTTAGGGATATTTCGTTGCATGTTTTTAATTGAAAATTGTTATTTGGATTTTGTGAAATTTTCCAAATACTTGGAAAGTATATCTACCTCAATATTAACCATATCAGAAACTTTCTTTTCTCCAAGATTTGTTTCTTTTAGTGTAAAAGGAATCAAAGACACAGTAAAACCTTCCTTAATCTTTTCGGAAATTGTAAGTGATACTCCATCGACTGTGACCGAGCCTTTGTAAGCTATGTATTTTTGAAATTCTTTAGGAATTGAAATATGTAAAATTTTTGACCCGCCTTCTTCTTTAACTTTGTGAACTACACCCATACAATCTACATGTCCATAAACAAAATGCCCCGACAAAGAATCTCCGACTTTCAAACTTGTCTCTAGATTTACAAAAATCCCAGCTACAAAATGTTCAGCTGTAGTAACTTTTAGAGTTTCTTTCATATATTCTACGCAAAAAGAATCACTAGAAACTTCGGTTACTGTAGAGCAAATTCCATTTATACTGACACTTTCACCCAAACTCAAAGAAAAATCAGCAGGTTTTGCGATTGAAACTTTTTTTATCAGAGAAGAAATAGAAGTAGATTTTATTTCCGCTTTTGCTTTTACTATCCCCGTAAACATTATTTTGAAAGGTTTCCTATAGAAAGTCTTGTCATCTCGACGTCATTTAAAATCATTTCTCGCAGTTTTTGATCATCGGTGGCTCTCACTTCTTTTCGTAGACGGTTCAATATGTGGACTTCAATTTCCTTTTCGTAAAGGTCGCAATCAAAATCTAAAATATGAGCTTCCAAAAGATGAGGGTTTTTTGATGGTATATATATAGAAGCGTTGTGGGTTACACCCTCTACAACCGCTTTTCCAGCATATATTCCTGGCTCTAGATCCACATTTATTTCTATGTTTGCTGTTGGAAATCCGAGTTTCGTGGCTTTTTGTTCTCCTTTCAGTACTTTTCCTTTTACAATCATAATTTTATTTTTTTAAGCTTTTAGTTCTTGGTTTAGTTTTTTTAGTATTTTCTTGTTTTAATTTCTCAATATCATTCACCAAAGATTTTAGGGCATCTTCAATGCGCACAATCATTTCTTTTGTTTCTGTGTCTCTCTGTTCTTCGCTTTGCTCACCTTCTTCGATTTCGTCTACATCCTCTTGAATCTCATCTACATCTTTTTGAATTTCATCGACATCTTCCTGAATCTCGTCCACGTCTTCTTGAATCTCATCTACATCTTTTTGAATTTCATCGACATCCTCCTGAATTTCTCCGACATCCTCCTGAATTTCATCCATGTCGATTTTGATTTCTCCTAAGTTTTGTTCAACTTTCTCCAAATTTTCAGTGTTTCTGTTTATTGTAAGTTGAATGAGGATTGCAAGGTAAATTGCTTCTAGGGAAACAATCGTCGTTAAAAATAGCAGAATTCTGTCAAAAGAAAAGCCGAAGAAGGGTAAAATGAGACAAGTGAAGAAAAAACAACTGTGAGCAATGATAGAAGCAGGAGAGCCTACCCATTTTGTGAAGCTTAGTGCGAAATGTGCTACTTTTTTATTGAGATCGTCTTCCATATTTAAATATTCTATCACCAAACCGCTTTCTCTCAAAAAATTTGCGGAAAAGTCCACTTTTTACTATACTCGAGTTGTGGAAGAAGAGAAAAAACAAGAGAAAGATGCTTTAACAAAGAGCGATTTGATTTCTTTTGCTTTCGAAGTTGGTGGTTCAATTGCTTTACCTTTGGTGATCTTAGCTTTGGGTGGCAGACTTTTGGACAAACATTTTGACACCTCTCCACTTTTTCTGATACTCGGACTACTTTTATCTCTGATCTCAACCGCTTATCTTATTAGTAAAAAAGTAAAAAAATTTAGTAATTTCTAAATCTTATGCACATCTCGATTAAAGCACAGCCACTTTTTCATATAGGAGATTTTGTAGTAACAAACACCTTGTTTACATCATGGTTGGTTGTTTTGTTTGTTGTGGTTTGTGCTTTTCTTTTTTCTAGGATCATTAAAAAAGTTCCTTCAAGAATCCAAGCTTTAGCGGAAATTGTTTTTGAAAAGTTTTTAGACTTTATGGAAGTGTTTGCTGGAAGTAAGGCACTTGTCCGAAAATTTTTACCAATTGTTGCTACTATATTTGTGTTTGTTTTGGCTTCAAACTGGGCAGGAACACTACCCGGAGTAGAAACAATCGGTATTCATAGTGAAGATCATGGTCACGAAGTCTTTACTCCACTTCTACGAACCGTAAACTCTGACATCAACTCAACGCTGGCTTTGGCCTTAATTGTAGTAATCGGTTCACACATAATCGGTTTATTTATGATCGGACCAAAACATCATGCGGGGAAATTCCTAGTAAACCCATTTAAAAGCCCTATTGGTTTTTTTGTAGGTTTTCTTGAAATAATTGGGGAATTTTCAAGAATTGTCTCTTTGACCTTCCGACTTTTCGGAAACATCTTTGCTGGAAGTGTTTTGATGCTCATAATCTCTTACCTTGCTCCTTTTATACTACCAATTCCCTTCTTAGGTCTTGAGCTTTTTGTAGGATTCATCCAAGCTTTGGTTTTTTCAGTACTTGCGATGATGTTTTTTGCGAGTGCTTCACACGCTCACACAGAGGAAGCTCACTAAAATATTTAGACATGGGAAAAGGAGTCACTCAACTTACGTCGAGTGACTCCTTTTATAATTAGTGCCGGATGCACCGTTTGTTTCTCGTGCTTTGGCTACTTAGACAACCTACATCGGGCAGGGTGTCTAGCACGGTGCACCTGGCAAATGAGCAGAAGGTGCTGGATCTGAGCGTTGGGCCGACGCAACAGTCCAGCACCTTCCGGGAAGTCCCACAATAGGACCTCCCTTGCTTGAGAAGGCGCGGCTACACCACTACAGCGTTGGTCAAATTTACGGTTCAACCTAAGGCGCTTGGCAGGAGCCCGACTTTCCTTCTCAAAATTCCTAGTTAAAAAGGATATACTTACGCTCAAAAAAGTCAATCTTTTCTTGCGCACAGCCTTTTTTGCTGTATAATTCCCCACATATACAGACCGTAATTAAAGGTCTTTTATTAGTATTTAGTTAAAAAAGATATGGAAATCGCAGAATTAAAGGTATTTGCAGCGGCTCTTGCAATTGGACTAGGAGCTATCGGACCAGCTTTAGCAATCGGACATCTAGCAGGAAAAGCTCTAGAAGCTATGGGAAGAAACCCAGAAGCAGCAGGAAAAATCCAATCAGCTATGATTTTGGCTATCGCCTTTACTGAAGCTATTGCGGTGTACGCACTTGTAGTGGCTCTTATTATCCTCTTTATTTAAAAAATTTAGATGGAAGAAATCGTTCACGCTTTAGGGATTGAATGGAAACATTTGCTTGCCCAAATTGTAAACTTTGGGATTTTGGCTTTTGTGCTTTTTAAGCTTGTCTACAAACCACTTCTAAAGGTTATCGATGAGCGAATTGAAAAAACAAAAGAAGCAGACCTAAAATCTTCTTCAATAGACGACAAACTTGCAGAAATCAAAGAGCTTGAGAAAAAAACTCTAGACGAAGCAAGGGTTATGTCAAAAAAGATTTTGGCAGATACAGAGAAAAACGCGGAAAGCTTGTCAAAGAGACTCGACGAAGAAGCCCATGCTCGAATCAAAAAACTTGAAGAAGCTGGGGCAAAAAAGATCGCAGAAGAACGAGATGTCTTTTTTGCTGATCTTAAAAAACAAGCAGTTGAGATTGTTGCGATTGCTCTTGAGAAATCAATCAAAGAGAATCTAGACGCTTCCACAAAATCAAAAATTACAGAAAGTGCTGTAAAAGAAGTGGAGCAATTGGTCAAAAAATAAAATGGCGAAAATTTCTTCTAAACAATTAGGCACCGCTTTAGCCCGAAAAATTTCTTCTTTAAAAGGAGAAAGTGAAAAAAAGGCTTATTTACAAAAGGTTGCGGAGCTTATTGCAAAAGAAGGAAAAATTTCAAAACTCTCGACTGTTATAAAAAGTTTTGAAAAAGAGTGGAACACTCTAGAGGGTGTCATTGACGTGAAAATCACAGTTGCTTCAAAAGAAGACGCTAAATTTTCTAAAGAAATTGGTGACAAGAAAGTAAATCTAAAAGTAAAAGAAGACCCAAGTCTTATCGCGGGAGCTCAAATAGTGGTTGGAGATTATATTTCAGACAACACTGTGAAAGCCCGGATCGGACAATTGAAAGCCCTAGCAAAATAACTTTGCAAAAAAATTATTAATTTTATCAAAGAAAGAGAATGAAAGACTCAATAATACAAGACCTAAAGAAAGAGATTGCTCAAATAAAAAATGACGCTTCTTTTTCTCACTTCGGAGAAGTTGTAAAGATTTCTGACGGAGTAGTTTCAATCAGTGGACTTTCCGAAGTGCGCTATTCTGAAATGATTGAATTCGAGGATTTAAAAGGAAACAAAATTCCAGGAGTTGCCTTGAACCTTGAAGAAGACTTGGTTGGAGCTATTGTTTTAGGTGATCCTCTTTCTATTGGTGAAGGTTGCAAAGTAAAAAATACAGGGAAAATTCTTTCAATCTCTGTAGGAAACGACATTCTAGGGCGTGTTGTTGATGGTCTTGGTGTCTCAAAAGACGGAAGTGGTGCTTTGAAAGAAGCAAAACTCTACCCTCTTGAAAAAATTGCTCCTGGAGTAATCACTCGTGAGTCTGTAGGAACTCCTCTGCACACTGGAATCAAAGCGGTAGACGCCATGATCCCTGTTGGACGAGGGCAACGACAACTTATCATCGGAGACAGAACAACTGGAAAGACGGCTATCGCTCTCGATACAATCATTCACCAGAAAAAAGAAAAGAATCCGCCTATTTGTGTATATGTAGCGATCGGACAAAAGGAATCAAAAGTAGCACAAATCGTAGAGCGATTTAAAAAAGAAGGAGCAATGGATTACACAGTAGTTGTGTCCGCTTCAGCTTCTGATCCTGCGTCTTTGCAATATCTTGCACCTTTCTCAGGTTGTGCAATTGCAGAATTTTTTATGGATCAAGGAAAAGATGTTTTGATTGTTTACGATGATCTTTCAAAACACGCTTGGGCTTACAGACAAATTTCTCTTCTTTTGAAGCGCCCTCCTGGACGAGAAGCTTACCCTGGGGACGTTTTCTACCTACACTCAAGACTTTTGGAACGAGCGGGAAGATTAAACAAAGACAACGGAGGAGGATCTATCACAGCTCTTCCTATCATCGAAACTCAACTTGGAGACATCTCTGCTTATATTCCAACAAACGTAATTTCTATCACTGACGGACAAATCTTTTTGGAAACTGATCTTTTCTACAAAGGAATCCGACCTGCGATCAACGTCGGACTTTCAGTTTCTCGTGTAGGATCAGCGGCTCAAACAAAAGCTATGAAAAAAGTAGCTGGAAGAATGAGACTAGACTTGGCACAATTTAGAAGTCTAGAGGCTTTCGCACAATTTGGTAGTGACCTCGATGAAGGAACTAAGAAGCAAATTGACCAAGGGCGAAAAATGACTGAGCTTTTGAAACAGCTTCAATTCAATACAGAATCTTTCCACGAAATGGCTATTGTGATCTACACAGTAGGAAACGGATTGATCGGTCCTGTAGAAGTTTCTAAAGTAAAGAAATTTGAAAAAGAATATATCGCTTTTCTAAACGAAAGACACTCTGACCTAATGTCAGCTGTAAAAGATTCTCGAGAAATTTCTCCTGAAAGTGAAGCGAAGATAAAAGAAACTGTTGTAGACTTCTTGGAAAATTACTTTTTAAAGAATTAAGATTGTAAGAATCACGAATTATGAATAAAAAAATTTGGATAACTATAGGAATAATAATTTTAGTTACACTAAGTTGGTTTTTTTATTCTGCATCAAAAAAACAATACTGCTGGCCATATTGCCCTGAAATGACAAATGAAGACAGAGAGGAAATAAAAGAATCTGCACTAGACGCATCAATAAAGGACTGGAAAACATATGAAGATGGTAAATTTGGTTTTAAAATAAATTATCCCACCACAATCGAACAGTCGAGTGACGAAAATGACTACAGGAGTAACAGGCCGAATATTCTAGTTGTATTTTTAAATAAAAATAATAGTTTACCGTCATTTCCAGATAGCATTCGTATAAGACTTGTACCTTCTGCAGACTATCAAGTTTACAAAGACGCTTTAATAAACGACGTTGTTTATGACGGTAAAGGTGATCACCCTTCATCATTTAATGATTTCAGGGAAATAAAGATTGGAAACAATTCTTTTTATTATATTGTTTCAGGATTGTTTGAAGGTCAACTATCTTTAACATATTATTTTGTGAGTGAGGACAAGCGTATTTTTGCATTTGATATTTCTGCTCAAGGAGTTGATTGGACAAACCCAAACCCAGATACTATAGACAATAATTCGACCCATAAAATTCTAAAATCAATGTTAGAAACTTTAAAATTCACAAAATAATTTATTAATAATTCTTGATTCAAGATTCTAAATAACATGGCCGGAGGCAGAGCAATAAAAAGCAGAATAAAATCAACAAAAAGCATCCAGCAAATCACAAAAGCGATGGAGGCTGTTTCTGCTGTAAAAATGCGAAAGAGTGAGTCTGCGGCGATCAAAGGCCGAGGCTATGCGCTTTATGCTCTAAATATTTTACAAAAAATCCACAATTCCCTTTCTGAAGATATTAAAAAAACTTCTCCTCTTTTTGAAACCAGAGAAGGAAATAAAAAGTGTATCGTGGTGATTGCTTCAGACAAAGGTTTAGCTGGGTCTTTTAACTCAAACGTGTTTAAAAAAGCGAGCCTTTTGATCGAAAAAGAAACTTCACCTATTTCAGTGATCACTGTAGGAAAAAGATCTCGGGAGTTTTTCGAAAGAAGAGGGATAAAGATAGTAAGAAGTTTTGAAGGTTTTGGAGACTTTGCTCTTTTAGACGAAGTGGTTCCTCTTTCAGATTTCATAATCAACACTTTTCTCTCAAAAGAATTTGATAAAATCGATGTAATTTACACAAACTTCGTTTCAGCTTTGAAACAAGAAGTACTGGTGCGCCCACTTTTACCTTTAAATGAAGAAGTTTTAAAAGAAGTTGTAGCAAACATCTTACCTGAATCTGGAAAATTTTCTGATATTAAAAAAGAAACAACAAATAATCAAAAAGTAGAGTACAAATTTGAACCAGGAGCATCTGAAATCGCAGAAAACTTAGTCCCCTCTTTGGTTAGGCTTGAGATTTTCCACAGTGTACTCGAAGCCAACGCTTCTGAGCACGCCGCGAGAATGGTGGCTATGAAAAACGCCTCGACCAACGCAAAAGAAATGATCGGAACGCTCACAATCAAATACAACAAAGAACGCCAAGCACAGATTACGAAAGAACTTATCGAGATTACCAGCGGAAAAGAAGCTCTAGCGGCACAATTAGAAGAATAAAGGTCAAAAATAAAATTTAAAAATCAAAATTATAAATATATGTCACATACAATGCAAAAAGGAAAAGTAGTACAGGTAATCGGTCCGGTTGTAGATCTTGAATTTGAGGAAGGAAAAGTGCCTCCAATCTACAATGCTGTCGAGATCAAAAATGGAGAAGAAAAGCTTGTTCTTGAAGTAGCATCACACCTTGGAAACGGGCGTGTGCGAGCCGTTGCTATGGGACAAACTGAAGGGTTAAAGCGTGGAGACGAAGCGCATGACACAGGAGCTCCGATCTCAGTACCGGTTGGAAAAGAAATTCTAGGAAGAATGTTTAACCTTTTGGGAGAAGCGATCGATGGAAAAGAAAATCTACCTGCAAACACAGAACGTTGGGCAATTCACCGAAATGCTCCGACTTTCGAAGAGCAATCAACTGAAGTTAAAATTTTTGAAACTGGAATTAAAGTAATTGACCTAATCTGTCCTTTTATTAAAGGAGGAAAGATCGGACTTTTTGGAGGAGCGGGAGTAGGAAAAACCGTTCTTCTTCAAGAACTTATTCGAAACGTGGCGACAGTACACAAAGGTTACTCAGTATTTGCGGGAGTAGGAGAAAGAACTCGAGAAGGAAACGACCTTTACAACGAAATGAAAGAATCAGGAGTACTTGGACAAACAGCTCTTGTGTTCGGACAAATGAACGAAGTTCCAGGAGCTCGTCTACGAGTAGCTCTTTCAGGACTTACAATGACTGAATATTTCCGAGACAAAGAAGGAAAAGATGTACTTTTCTTTATCGACAACATCTTCCGATTTACACAAGCCGGATCTGAGGTGTCTGCCCTTTTGGGACGAATGCCTTCAGCTGCTGGATACCAACCAACTCTTGCAAACGAGATGGGTGCCCTACAAGAAAGAATTACTTCTACTAAAAGAGGATCTGTAACTTCTGTACAAGCGATTTACGTACCAGCCGACGACGTGACTGACCCAGCGCCCGCTACAACTTTTGCTCACCTAGACTCAACAATCGTGCTTTCTCGTCCTCTTTCAGAGCTTGGTATTTACCCAGCTGTAGATCCACTAGACTCTATTTCAGGAGCTCTTGACCCAAACATTGTAGGAGAAGAACACTACCAAGTTGCTCGAGAAGTACAAAGAATTTTACAAAAATATAAAGATCTTCAAGACATCATTGCTATCCTTGGAATCGAAGAACTTTCTGCAGATGACAAACTTCTAGTAGAGAGAGCTCGAAAAATCCAAAAATTCCTATCACAACCATTCTTCGTAGCGGAAGCTTTCACAGGACGACCTGGAAAATTTGTAACACGAGAAGAAACTGTACGAAGTTTCAAAGAAATTATCGAAGGAAAACACGACGACAAACCAGAAAGTGCTTTTTACCTTGTTGGATCAATTGATGAAGTAAAGGTTAGTTAAACAATGGAATTAAAAATTTATTCACTAGACGGTATAAAATTTGAAGGAACTGTCGGACAGGTGTCTTTGCCGACGGAAGCAGGTGAAATCACTGTGCTTAAAAATCACATCCCACTTATCACAGTCCTAAAAAAAGGATTCGTAAAAATAGATAAAGAAAATTTTCAAATTGAAGGAGGAGTAGCAGAAATTGATGGAGGAAAAGTAGTAGTTTTGGCTAATTAAAAAAAAATAACTCGCCTAAAGCGAGTTTTTTTAATGCTTTTCCATGAGTTGAAAGTACCGTTGTTGTTGTTTGTCCAATCGGAGTTCTGCTGCCCAATACTTCCCTTTATAATCAACGGTATACTTATCGCCGTCCTCGATTCGAACAAAAACAATCTGAATAGCGTTACCAGCCAGACTTAAACCTGGGTAGTTAACGCCTTTTTTAAAAGAAACAGGTGTAGTTGGAATGCTCATAACCGGAACTATATAATCATATAAAAAAATAACTAGCAATATTATTGCTAGTTAGGTGTGGAAAATAAGTTCCTTCGCTTTCTGAATATCTCCGCCTGCTTTTTTGAGCTTCCCTAAGTCTCGCATAAGTAGACCATGGTAAGCGTTGTAGAGGGCAATGAGAGGAGAATCGGGCGGTGCTGAATTCGCCTCTTTCCATTCTCTTCGAACGTTACTCTTCAGT
>JAUPVJ010000025.1 GCA_030917145.1 Patescibacteria group bacterium | reverse complement strand
TTCACATCTATCCAAGAAGGTGTCTTCCGCTTTATCATCTAAGCCACTATAAAAACAATTAAATGACTTATCACCCAAAACAATAATTATGTTATTTCTAGATTTAATAATTTTTCTGGCAGACACATTATTTACCATAATACTCTCTTCCTTTTCAGGATTAGTAACAAATCTTGTATCAACATGCGCATATGGATCATTGCTAACATTTTGAACAGTGATCGTGTTGTTATCTTCTTGTAGTTTTACACTGCATACAGTTGGAGTTCGGTAAACCTCAATCATTTTCATCGAAGCGGGATATTTTATCGTAAAATCACAACCAGGAGAATGAATAAAGCGATTCCACGACAAAGAATACTCAGGTGCTATGAGTCGTAAAGGGAACTTTATTGCCGGAATAATAATCGGGGATAAAATAAGAAACAAAGTAATAAAATAAATTAATACTCGATAAAAACTAATTCGTATTTTATTTTTATATTTTTGATATAGATCAACAATAAGACTTCCTCCAAAAGAAGGGATGGCTATAAAAAGAGTAATTCCTAAATAAGGTAATCTATCAAAAAAATACTGCCACCAAACTCCCTGAGTATGTAAGAAAGGATTAATCCAGTATGCCGGATTCATTTTAATCAAATCTTCTAAAAAATTGGGAAATGCTAGTTGAATTGGATAGGGAATAAATCTTACGGAAATTGTAATAAAGGCAAAAGCAAGACCGTACAGACCTCCTTTGAGCCATTTTGGGAAGTAAGTGTTCATAAATTATACGTTTAATAATAACATATTAAAATTGATTTGATGTAATTCAATTACCTGGGTAGGTCTCACTATAATGTGCTCTCAGTAGGAAATCTCCCTCGAAATATTTTTATCAGTCATAAAAATATTTCTGCCCTACGAGAGGACTTCTATTTTGATAAATCAAAATAATTCGAGCACCAGTTTTTGCTTCGAGCGTTGCTACGCCCTCAATGCAAAAACTGTTCGATTCCTACTCAAAATCTCACTTAGAGATTTTTCTCGAGTCCTCTCGGTAGACTCGACCCTTACAGGGTCAGTACACCTTTTGGATATTTTATTTCGTCCTACTCATAAAATATTCCCAAAAGGTCTTCGATTCCTACCCGAAAGCTCTACCCAGAGCTTTCTCGAGAGGAAAAATTTCTTCGCAATTTGTCCTCTCGGTAGGAATCGAACCTACATTACAACTTCCGCAAAGTTGTGTCCTATCCATTGAACGACAAGAGGGTACAGGCCAGCTTATCAAAGCCGAAAGCTAAAAGCTAGACAGCTCAAAGCTTCTGCTTAAAATCCCAAAGACTCCATTACTCTTTTTGAAAGAGGTTCGTAAAGAGTTTCCTCTGGAAGAAATTGGCCTATGTACTCACGTACATCTTTTGCATTTACTACGTCTGTTTCGATGGGAATTACCAATATGTGGGCGATTAGTCTTTCAGAGCGAACCAAAAGCTTTGGTACAGAAAATTTGTTGTCCTCAACCCAAAAAGAGTGAAGTTCTGTGTAAGGGTAAACCACTTCATCTATTCGTATTCCTTTGTCAGAAATTTCAAAATCAATAATTTTAGGCGGGCGATTTGCAGTGATCATGATTGTGGTTCCGGCAAGTATGATAAAGATTGCAAAGAAAATATTTGCAAAAAGTAGGGAAATCGCTGCGATCGAAAGAGCGGTAATTCCAACAGCCCAAAACCAATCTCTCGATTTTTCTCTAAAGTCATATTCGTAGCTTGGCCAAATTATTTTCTCTTTTTCCATAGATTTAAATTCGGTTTAATTGTAGCATGAAATTTTTTTTACAAAAAAACCGCGTGGCTTTTAAGCCACGCGGTTTTTTCTTTTGTCTTAAGAAAGATGTTTTGAAACAAGTTTTGTCATTTCAAACATTGAAACTGTTGCTTTCCCTCCAAAAACCTTTTTAAGATTTTCATCCGCATTGATGTTTCTCTTGTTTTTAGGATCTTGAAGATCATGCTTTTTAATATAAACCCAGATAGCCTTTACCACTTCAGATCGTGGCATTGGTCCTTTTCCTACTACAGCGGCTAATTCGTCGCTGATATTCATTGGTTTCATAAACCCTGTGTTTGCTTTTGGCATAGTTTGTTTTTCTTAGCTAATAACAAAATCATAGCATAGGGAAGTTTTTTGTATAGGGTGCCAAGGGGATTAGTGTAGGGATGGGGCTACCCAACTAACAGGGAGACAAGTAAAAAAGCTATTTAATTTTTACGTAAAAATCTTCATTTCCGTAAAGTGTGTAAGTTCCATCGTTCTTTTTTTGTGCATAAACTTCCACTTCTTTGCCTTTGAAGCCTTCAAGATCTCCAATACTTGGAGCGCCAATTATTGACCCAACTGTGTCTTGGCTCCAACCTATAAGCAGGGTGATATGTTTTTGATCAACAACGACGTAGCATTCACCGTCTGCAAAGCACCCAGTGTTTACTTCTTTGAGTACGCCGGAGAATTTTTCAGTGCCTTCTTCTTGGTTTAAAACAATAGTTTCATTTTTTGATTTGTACCAAAAAGTAGAAGCACCAAGGATTATTAATAGTGTGATAATAATTAAAATGTTTTTTGTTTTCATGGGGTTAGTATAACAAATTGGGAGGGGGATATTGGTAAAATTGTTTGGGTGTTCAAACGTTTATGCAACGAGATTCTTTTGCGATTTAAGAATAGGAGGTGAGAGTTTCTCCCTCGAAATTTATCATGTCGTCACATGATAAATTTCTGGGCACCGGTTTTTGCTTCGCTTGTTGCTACAAGCTCAATGCAAAAACCGTTCGAATCTCACACGCAAAGTATTCAGATACTTTGCTCTCCTCCGCCCAACAAAAATAGCGCCCTAATGGCGCATATTTTTGAACGGGCGGAGGAGGTGAGATTCGAACTCACGGTCCCGTTTCCGAGACGACAGTTTTCAAGACTGTTCCATTAAACCGCTCTGGCACTCCTCCTATTGGTTAAATTGTCACCTTTGCCATACTAGCAAATAAATGTTTTTTTCTCAATATTTCTGTATACTCAATATATGAAAATCCTTGGAGTAGATTTTGGGTCAAAAAGAGTGGGTATTGCCGTTGCGGACACGGAGGCGGGAATGGCTTTTCCTAAAGCTGTTTTGGAAAATAGTCCAAAATTTTTTGAAGAATTCAGAAAGATTTGCGAAGTAGAAAAAGTGTCATTTGTTGTCCTCGGGGAGAGCAAGGACTTCAACATGGATGACAACAAAATCATGGAGGCGATCCACGCTTTTAAAAAACAAGTAGAAGACGAGCTTCATTTGTCTGTGATTATGCATCCTGAGTTTATGACCTCAGCCCAAGCTGTCCATGAACAAGGGGTAAACAATATGATCGACGCTTCCGCAGCCACAATCATTTTGCAGAGTTATTTGGATAAGTATAAAGAAAGTTAATTAATGTTATAAGTTATTTGTTTAGGATTTATGTCAATTACATACGAAGATTTTAAAAAAGTAGAAATTCGAGCTGGGAAAATTTTGTCTGCTGAAAAAATAGAGGGGAGTGAAAAACTTTTAAAACTTTCTGTGGATTTTAATGAAGAGTCTCCAAGACAAATTGTTTCTGGTATTAGAAAATATTTTCCCGATGAGTCTGTGTTGGTAGGGAAGACAACTCTTTTTGTTTCTAACTTAGAGCCCCGCTCTCTGATGGGGCTTGAAAGTAACGGAATGCTTTTTGCTATGGGTAATGGTGACACGGCCCCTTTCTCTCTTTTTCATCCGCAAGAAGGAACTCCACCTGGAACTTTAGCAAGTTAATTTTCTTTTTAGAAAAACACTCTCGCTAGAAGTTTTTTTGGTGTATAATTTTAAGTGAAAACTATTTTATATGGCACTTAAAAAAATATTTCATTTTTTTCCTACCCCGCGATATTTAAAATTCTCTTATGTGGGAGTAGAAATTTCTTCTGATTGTTTAAAATACGCCGAGCTTACAAATGATGGAAAGGGAACCGGCCTTGGAAGACACGGGATTATTCCATTTCCTTTTACGGAAGATATTTTTGAAAGCGAATCTGTGAAAAAAGCTTTAAAGGATATGAAGGAGCGGGATAAAGTAAATTTTATAAAAGCAACTCTACCAGAAGAAATGACATATCTTTTTACCCTAGATGTAGAAGGGGACAATGAAGTTGAGATAAAAAACTATATTGAGTTTCACCTAGAAGAAAATGTACCACTTTCTGGTGGAGACGCTTTGTTTGATTTTTATATGATCCCGGGGGCTAGTAAAAAAGCTATTGTTTCAGTGGTTTCTGCTCAAAATGTAGAAAAATACATTTCTTTGTTTGAATCAGTTGGAATTGAACCAGTAGCTTTTATGGTAGAATCAAGTTCACTTTCTCGCTCAATCATAAAAAGAGGGTCTAAAGAGGCCAACTTGATTGTTTATTTATCTGAGCATAAAACAGTGTGTTCAATTGTTTCTGATGGTTTTGTGCAATTTAGTTCAACAATCAGTTCCGGAGGTTCTCTTTTAACTGAGGTTTTGAAAAAACAATTCAATGTTTCAGAAGAAGAAGCTCGTAAAATGAAAGAGACAAAAGGATTTACAAAACAAGAGGGAAACGAAGAGTTATTCTCAATGTTTATGAACTCTTCTTCTGTTTTGAGAGATGAAATTCAGAGGGTTGCGATTTTTTGGCAAACACATAAAGACAAAGATGGTAAAAATCCAATTCAAAAGATAATCCTTTGTGGGCGAGACGCTGTAATGCCTGGACTTGCCGATTATCTTTCTTCTTCTTTAAAAATTCCAGTTGAAACCGCAAATGTGTGGAAAAATATTCCTCGCTATGTCGATGAGGTTCCACCTGTAAATTATAGAGATTCTTTAGATTTTGGTGCGTGTCTAGGTCTATCACTTCAAGGTTCATAAAAAAATGTTTACTTTACTTCCACAGCAATACAAAAGTGTAATTATGAAAAGGTATAAAAAGAGACTTTCTGTTGTTTCATTGGTTTTGCTTTGTACCCTGATTATTTGTGGAATTGGTTTTTTCTTCCCATCTTTAATTTTGATGCGTTCAGAAGCATCGAGACTTGAAGGGGAGTTTAATACACTACAAAATTTGATTACTTCAAAGAATGATGAAGAACTTTCAGCAACGCTCAAAAATTTAGAAAACACCACCTCTCTTTTAAAGACAGAAGATGAAAAACCAAGCGAAATTATTTTAGAAATTGTCAAAGTTAGAGAAACCAACAGTATAGAAGAGTTTTCTCTCTCTATCGAAGGGGGAGGGTCAATTGTTTCAATTTCTGGAATGTCACCATCTCGTAAAGAGCTTTTGTCTTTTGTAAAAAGATTGGAAGCGATTCCTGCTGTTGAAAAAGCAGATCTTCCTATTTCAAACTTGGCGAAAGATCTAGCTATTCCTTTTAACCTCAAAATTGTTTTAAAGAAATAAAATGAATAAGTTAAAAGAAAACATCGTAGTAATCATACTTTTATCTTCGCTTATACTTTTAACCGGGCTGTCTTTTTTCCTGTATAGCAGTCTCCAAAAAGCCGAAGAGAAGGTTTCGACACTTAAAAACTCTATTCGTGAATCAGAAGCTCGTAATACTGAGCTTGATTTGATTAAAATAAATCTGAAAAATACTCTTGAAAATTTTCAAATGCTCGATGCTTTGTTTGTAAAACATGAAGAAGTTGCTGATTTTTTGCAAGAAGTTGAAATTTTGGCAAAAAGCACCGGGCTTTCTATAAAAATAATTGGAGTATCAAAAAAAGATATTGCTGGGATTTCATCCAATAAAGAGTATCTTTTGGTCACTGCGTCTACACAAGGGGATTTTAAAAATACTATGAAATTTATGAGACTCCTTGAATTACTCCCAAGAAAAATTGGATTTGATAAAGTAATACTCAAAAGTGAAAAAGGGGAGAAGGGAGAATCAGTCTGGGAGTTTCAAATGTCTTTTTATTTGATTAAAGAAAAAGAACTATAATGAAATTTGATTTAAAGAACTTATTTAAGAAGAAAAAACCTAAAGCTCAAAGCAATAAGCCTTTGTTTGGGGTGGACGCTGATGATGATTGGAGAATTGTTATGTTTGTTTTTTTGAGTCTTACTTTGGTTGTGTTTGTTTGGAACGGTTTTATTTTTTATAAAACTAATTCTTATTTAAAAAAAGAAAGCGCAAAAGAGATAGGTACGAAATTGATAGATCAAAAGACCCTAGAGGAGCTTGTTGTTAAGTATATTTCTCAGGCTCTAGAGTTTGAGAAAGTAAAAACAGAAACAGCTACTTTAATTGATCCAAGTAGGTAATTTTGCTCTTTTTGGGTTTTTGTTATAGTCTGTGAGTGTAAAAAGAGTAAATATATGCCCCTGTAGTTAAATGGATATAACTGCGGACTTCTAAGC